>JBIJAD010000396.1:0-3564 GCA_044345955.1 Lysobacteraceae bacterium | reverse complement strand
ATCGTTCGACCTGCGTCACTCCCGTGTCGCATGAGGAGACGATCCGGGTGGCGGGCGCCGCGCCGGTCGCGATCGAGGTCGAGGAGACCGACTGGGGTCCGGTCCTCGAACGCGACGGCGACCGCCTGTTCGCGCTGCGCTGGAATGCCCATCTCGCCGGCGCACTGGGCCTGGGCCTGAGCGACTTCCCGATCGCGCGCGATCTGGATCAGGCGCTGGCCCTCGCCGACCGCAGCGCGGTGCCGGCGCAGAATCTGCTGGTCGGCGATGCCCGGGGCCGGATCGCATGGCGGATCATCGGCGCACGCGCGCAGCGCGCGCCCGACTGCCGCGCCGACCTGCCGGGCACCGACGCCGAACAGGCCGCGGTCTGCACACCCTGGGCCATCGCCACGGACAACGCACCCGGCGTGATCGACCCGCCCGAAGGCCGGCTGTGGACCGCGAACAACCGGGTGGCCGACGGCGATGCGCTGACCGCGCTCGGTGACGGCGGCTATGCCTTCGCCGCGCGCGCGAAGCAGATCCGCGACGGGCTGCATGCGCGCCAACGCTTCGGTGAGCGCGACCTGCTGGCGATCCAGCTCGACGACCGCGCGCTGTTCCTCGGCGAATGGCAGCGACTGCTGCAGGACACCGCCACCCGGACGAAGTCGCCCGCACTGGCCGAACTGGCGGCCGCGGCGCGCACCTGGGAAGGCCGTGCGGCGCCGGAGTCGGCGAGTTACCGCATCGTGCGCGCCTGGCGCCGCGCGGTGCACGAGCGCATCGCCGAGGGCCTGACCGCGCCCGCGCACGCCGCGCTGGGCGAAGATTTCGAAATGCCCGCCTTGCAGCAGCTCGAAGGCGTGGTCTGGCCGCTGCTGCAGCAACGTCCCGCGCATCTGCTTTCGCGCCGTTACCCGAGCTGGAATGCGCTGCTGGAAGACGCCGCGGCCCAGGTCCGCGACGAACTGAAGGTGCAGGGCCCGCTGTCGGAGCGCACCTGGGGCGAGCGCAACACCGCGGCGATCTGTCACCCGCTGGCCGGCGCGATCCCGCTGTTCGGCAGTCGCCTGTTGTGCATGCCCAGGGATCCGCTCGCCGGCGACGGGGCGATGCCGCGGGTGGTCGGCCCCGGTTTCGGCGCCTCCGAACGCATGGTGGTGTCGCCCGGTCGCGAAGCCGAGGGCATCGCCCATGTGCCCGGAGGTCAGAGCGGCCACATCCTCTCGCCGTTCTGGGGCGCCGGCCACGACGACTGGGTGCACGGTCGCCCGACTCCGCTCCTGCCCGGCAAGGCCGTGCACACCCTGCGGATGCGCCCGGCCGGCCCGGGCGGCGGTTGAGGAAGGCCTGCCCACCTTGCCCTCGCCGCGAGCCCGGCCACGAGCGCGAGGGGCCGGCAGACGGACCATCGTCCGCAGGGCTTGCCCTGCCAGCAGGATCACCACAGAATATGTCGAAAGGATTAAACCAATCACCTCAATGTCAACACCTTCCGATCACGTCGCCGCCACCATGGCCCGCTGCACTCCGCTGTTCTTCGCCCTCGGCGAACCGGCGCGGCAGCAGATCCTGGTGCTGCTGACCGAACACGACGAGCTCAACGTCAACCAGTTGACCGAACGTCTGCCGCTGTCGCGACCGGCGATCTCGCACCATCTCAAGATCCTGCGCCAGGCCGGTCTTGTCGGCGTCCGTCAGGCCGGGGTCGAGAACTACCATTTCCTGACCATCGAACCGGCGATCGACCTGCTGGAACGTTTCGTCGTCGAGGTCAAGGACTGCGGCTGAAGACGCCGTCGGACGACCCTCCTGCGCCCAATCCGTCGATAGGTTCGAACCTTTCGGCAGGTTCACCCGTTCCATCGCTTCCCGAATTCCCCCACTTCTTTCGAGGACAACGCAATGAACAAGACCTGGGCCGTGATCACCGGCGCATCCGGCGGCATCGGCGAGGCCATGGCGCGACGGCTGGCCGCACGCGGCCATGCGCTGGTGCTGGTGGCGCGCAGCGCCGACAAACTGCAGGCCCTGGCTGTCGCGGCGAAACGCGCGCACGGCACCGAAAGCCTGATCGTCGCCGCCGATCTCGGCGCTCCCGGCGCCGCCGACCGTGTGGCGGAGACCATCCGCGAAGCGGGGATCGTGCCCGAAGTGTTGATCAACAATGCCGGCTTCGGCGTCTACGGACTGCACGCCGAGACCGATCTGGCCGAGGAACAGGCGATGCTCGATCTGAACATCGTCGCCCTCACCCGCCTGACCAAGCACCTGCTGCCGGGCATGCTGGCCGCGAAGCGCGGACGTATCGTCAACGTCGCCTCGACCGCGGCGTTCCAGCCCGGGCCGTACATGGCGGTCTACTACGCGACCAAGGCCTATGTGCTCTCGTACAGCGAGGCCCTGGCCGAGGAACTGGCCGGCAGCGGCGTCACCGTCACCGCGCTGTGCCCGGGGCCGACCGCCTCCGGCTTCCAGGACAAGGCGGCGATGCACGACTCGGCGCTGGTCAAGGGCAAGCGCCTGCCCGGCGCCGACGAGGTCGCCGCATTCGCGATCGCGGCGATGGAGCGCGGCAGGCGGGTCGCGGTCCACGGCCTGCGCAACCGCCTGCTGGCGCAGAGCATCCGCTTCACACCGCGCAGGATCGTGACATGGTTGGTGGCACGGATGTCGCGGCCGGTGTGAAATCGCATGGCCCGTCCGCTCGCCAGCGGTCCAGCGCAGGACCGCGCCATCGCCCGCAGGGGGAGAATCGTCCGCATGCTCCGCAGATTGCTCGTCGTGGGTCTGTTGTCGCTGGCCGTCCTGTGCGCGACGGCCTACCTCCGCCACGGCGGCGGCGAGGCCTATCGCGACCTCAACACCGCGCCGGTGCTGCCGGCCTCGGCGCTGGAGATCGCCGCGCGGTACGACGAACCGATCGGCAACATCGCGGTATCCGCCAACGGCCGCCTGTTCTTCACCGTGCACCCGGAAAGCCGCCCGGAAACCAACAAGCTGATGGAGTGGCGCGACGGCCGCGCCGTGCCCTTCCCGGACGCGCTGTTCCAGACCACCCTGAAAACGCCGCTGGGGCTGACCATCGACAGCCGCAACCGGCTGTGGGTGATCGACCATGGTTTCCACGGTTTCGCCGGCGCGCAGTTGATCGCGATCGATCTGGACACCGGCGCGCTGGTCGACCGCCACCGGTTCTCCGGTGCGATCGCGCCCTGGGGCAGCTTCCTGCAGGACCTGCGCGTCTCGCCGGACGCCGGGACCGTGGTGATCGCGGACGTGAGCTTCCTGCGCAAGCGCCCGGGGCTGGTCGTGCACGATGTCGAAAGCGGCCGCGACCACCGCGCGCTCGATCGTCATCCCAGCGTGATGCCGCAGGACTGGATCATCGAGACGCCGTCGAAACGCATGGTGTTCTTCGGCGGCCTGGTCGCGCTCAAGCCGGGCGTGGACGGCCTGACCATCAGCGCCGACGGTCGCTGGGTCCACTACGCGGCGATGGCGCACGACACCCTGTACCGCGTACCGCTGGCCGAGTTGCGCGATTCGCGGACCAATCCGGCCCGGCTCGCGAACACG
>JBIJAD010000205.1:0-7004 GCA_044345955.1 Lysobacteraceae bacterium | reverse complement strand
ATCTGCCAACTGGTCTTTGGTCAGGATTTTTCGACAAGACATCCTGGTCTTGTCGAAAAACGACGGACCTCCTGTCCGTCGCCCTCCGGGTCTCCGATTCCGGAGCGGCGCACCGGATCGGCGATGCCGTCGATACCAATCAGGATGGCGCGCAGCCCACGGTTTTGGGTGGGGCTGAAGACCGGTTTTTCGATCGGACTCGCGGAGAGACCTTGGCCCATGGCGCACCCGGAGTGCGGTGAAACTCGGATTGTGCCTACGGCTATCGGCAATGATGCGGTGATGTTTCGGTAGAGCGACCTTCAGGCCGCTGAGACGCTCAACCCAATCGCAGCGGCCTGAAGGCCGCTCTACCGATGGCTGTACCGTGGATTTCCCGAACAGCCTTCGGGAAGGCCCGCTCCCCGCGCGCGGCTCACGCCGCCGCGCCGGTGCGATCCAGGATCACGATCTTCTGCCAGATGTTCGACGACAGCCCGGTGGTCAGGCTCTGGATGTCGTTGACCGCACCCAGCACCTGCGGGTCGTCGAGGTCCTGGGCATAGAGCGCGGCCAGCTTGCTGATGATCGCCAGCATCTCGGTGCAGTAGTCGAGGTAACGCGCCAGTTCGAAGCGGTTGAGCGTGCGCATCGGCGAGGATGCGGTGGCGTTCTCCGGCGACAGCAGCCGTTCCGGGTCCTTGGTCAACTGATGCATGTCGATGACATGGGCCAGACTGCGCAGTTGATGCAGCGCGCGCAGCGCGTCGCGGCGCTTGAGCCGGGTTTCCAGCGACATCAGGAAGAACACCGCGATGCCCAGGAAGATCACGTCGTTGATCGCCGATTCGATCACCTGCAGCAGCGGCAGCAGCGCGATCCGTTCCTGCGACAGCGGCAGGGTCGCGGCCAGCGCGACGATCAGCGCCAGCATCAGCGCGATCACCAGTCCGGCCCAGATCCGGATCGACCGCCGCGGGCGCCGGATCGCCGCGATCCGCGCGGTGGTTTCCTCGGCCACGGCGAGCAGTTCGCGCGCCACCTTCGACAGCCCCGAACCGGCGAAGCGCTCGCCGATCCGCGCGCTCAGCCGCGCCGCGGTGGCGATGATCGCGCCGTCGTCGAGCGCGCGATAAGTCATGCCGCGGCTTCCGCGGCGGGCGAGGTCGGTGCTTCCAGCACGATGCAGTCCACCGGGCAGGCCGGAATGCACAGCTCGCAGCCGGTGCACAGCGGTTCGATCACCGTATGCATGTGTTTGGCCGCGCCGACGATCGCATCGACCGGACAGGCCTGGATGCATTTGGTGCAGCCGATGCAGTCGGCTTCGACGATCACCGCCACCTGCGCCGGCTTGTGGCTGCCGCGACTGCGGTCGTAGGGCTGCGCGGGCACGCCCAGCACCCAGGCCAGCGCACGCGCGCCGGCGTCGCCGCCCGGCGGACAATGATCGATGCCCGCTTCGCCGCGGGCCATCGCTTCGGCATAGGGGCGGCAGCCGGGATAACCGCACTGGCCGCACTGGGTCTGCGGCAGGATCCGGTCGAGACGTTCCACCAGCGGTGGCGCGACCGCCTCCGCCATGATCTCAGCCCTTGCCCGCGGGCGCGGTGTCCGGCGCCGATTCGCAGTACGCGCGGAAACCGTCCGCGGTGTCCGGGAACCCGGCCTTTTCCGCCAGCTCCCACGGCCGCACACAACTGCGTTCGCGCTCGCACCAGGTGTAGCCGGCCGCGACCGGGCAGCCCTTGGCGTCGCGCTGGCCGCCGATCGGTTCCTGTTTCATGGGGGCGGCGCCGCGGCAACCGGCGAGCGCGACCAGCGCCGTCATCGACAGGAACAGCATTGCGGGCGAAAGCGGGCGCAGCGTCGTCATCGTCGGTCTCCGGTGATGGGATACGGAAAGTTCGCGCAACGCGCCGGCATCCGCGTCCAGCAGCGCCAGCGCACCGCCGTCGAAGCCGGCGGAGAGGATCATGCCTTCGCTGACACCGAAACGCATCTTGCGCGGCGCGAGGTTGGCGATGAACACCACGTTGCGGCCGACCAGCTTCTCCGGCTCGCCGTAACTCGCGCGGATGCCGGAGAAGATCTGGCGTTTGCCCAGTTCGCCGGCGTCCAGTTCGAAACGCAGCAGCTTGTCCGAGCCATCCACGAATCCGCAGACCAGCACCTTGCCGATGCGCAGGTCGAGTTTCGCGAAGTCGTCGATGCCGATGAAGGCCGGCTGCGCGGCGGCGTCCTTCGCCGGTTCGGCGGCCTTCGGCGCGGCGGTGTCGGTCTTCGCCGGCGTCGCGGCGGCGGTGGGTTGCAGCGATTCCTTCGAGGCTTCGGTCATGGCGTCGATCTGTTTCGGGTCGAGTCGGGTGAACAACGGGGTATAGGGCTGGATGACGTGATCGAGCAGCGGCGCGTCGAGGTCGCTCCAGGCGATGATTGGTGCATTCAGGAACGCCTCGGCTTGCGCGGCTACCCTCGGCAGCACCGGTTTCAGATAGGCGGCGACCAGACGGAATACATTGATCGCTGCCGTGCAGATGCGATGCAATTCTTCGCGACTGTCGTGATCCACGTCGATCTGTTTGGCGAGCTGCCAGGGCGCCTGTACGGCGACGTAGCCATTGGCTTCATCGCAGGCTTCCATGATGTTGCGCAGGGCCGCTGCCGGATTGTTCGCGGCGAAGGCTTCGATGATCGGTTCGCGGCGAGCGAGGGTTCGCTGGTAGATGTCGTCGTAGCTCAACGTGCGGACCGCACCTTCACCTGGAGTGCCGAATACCTTGCGCCGTCCTGACATCTCCTTGCCGAGTCTGCCGTCGAAATACTTTTCGACGAACCCCGCGCAGCGACTGGCGATATTGACGAACTTGCCGACGATGTCGCTGTTCACGCGGGCGACGAAGTCGGCGAGATTCAGATCGAGATCGTCCACGCCGCCTGAGGATTTCGCGGCGTAGTAATAGCGCAGCGCCTCAGGCGGCAGGCCGGCGTCGAGATAGGTCTTCGCCATCACGAAGGTGCCGCGCGACTTCGACATCTTGGCGCCGTCGACGGTCAGATAGCCGTTGACGTGCAGCCGCGTCGGCGTGCGGAAACCCGAACCCTGCAGCACCGCCGGCCAGAACAGGCCGTGGAAGTTCACGATGTCCTTGCCGATGAAGTGGTGCATCTCGGCATCGCTGCCGGCGCGGGTAAAGGCGTCGAAATCGTGGCCCTTCGCAACGCACAGCGCCTTGAAGCTGCTCAGATACCCGATCGGCGCGTCCAGCCAGACGTAGAAATACTTGCCCGGTCGGCCGGGGATCTCGAACCCGAAATACGGCGCGTCGCGCGAGATGTCCCACGGGCGCAGGCCGCCTTCGGCATCCAACCATTCCTGCAGCTTGGCCTTCACGCCCGACACCGCGACATCGCCGGCCAGCCAGCCGCGCAGGAAATCGCTGAATTGGCCGAGTTCGAAGAAGAAGTGTTCGGATTCGCGCAGCTCCGGCGTCTCGCCGCTGAGCACCGAGCGCGGGTCCTTCAGCTCGGTCGGCGCATAGGTGGCGCCGCAGACTTCGCAGTTGTCGCCGTACTGATCGGCGCTGCCGCAGTTGGGGCAGATGCCCTTGATGTAGCGGTCGGGCAGGAACATGCCCTTGGCCGGGTCGTAGAACTGCTCGACCGTGCGTCGGGCGATGTGGCCGTTCGCTTCGAGCCGGGTGTAGATGGCCTCGGTCAGCGCGCGATTGCTCGGCGAATGGGTGGAGTCGTAGTGATCGAAGGCGACCCCGAACGCGGCGAAATCGCGCTCGTGGGCAGCCTGGACTTCGGCGATGAAGGCTTCCGGCGTGGTCCCGGCCTTTTCCGCGGCGAGCATGATCGGGGTGCCGTGCGTGTCGTCGGCGCAGACGAAATGCACGGTGCCGCCGGCCATGCGCCGCGCCCGCACCCAGATGTCGGCCTGGATATAGCCGACCAGATGGCCGAGATGGATCTGGCCGTTGGCGTAGGGCAGGGCGTTGGTGACGAGCGCGGGACGGGGAGGCATGGGCGCCGGACAGGAGCGAATGGGCCGGCGATTATCGCATGCGGCCCTCGGGCGTCCCTCGTGTGCGGGCGCGGTCGCGACCGCCTATTCGCGCAGCCAGACCTGGGTGCGCCCGAGCAGGGCCACGCCGAGAAAACCGCGGACTTCCAGCCTCCTGCCGCCGTCGATGGGGGTCATCCGCACCGAGTATTCCTTGCCGTTTTCCGGATCGAGGATCCGGCCCCCGGCCCAGGTCTTGCCCTGGCGCTTCAGGCCCCAAGCGATGGTCATGCCCTGGATCGGCTGATTGCGGCGCGCGCCGCTGCACTGGTCGCACAGCGGATTCGGGCCGTCCTTGGTGTCGAGGATCCGCACGATCTTCGCCGAGAGCGTGCCGTTGCCGGTCTCGGCGATCTCGATCACCGCCTTGGGCTGGCCGCTGGCGTCGTCGATGCTCCGCCAGCGCCCGAGCGGCGATGCGTTCTGGGCTGGTACGGCGAAGGGCAGCAGCAGCGCGACGAGGGCGAGCAGGGCGGCGAAATGACGCATCGGCGGATTCCTTGCGGGTCGAGAACGGAAACGGCCCGTGCGGCTGTGCCGGCACGGGCCGTGGGTGTGCGAATCTCAGTTCTCGCGGGTCCAGACCTGCTTCTTGCACATCGGGCCGACGCAGCCGGAGACCTCGAACTTGCTGCCGCCCGGCAGCAGCCGCGCCTTCGACGAATAGGTCTTGCCGTTGGACAGCTTGAGCACCGAGCCGCCGCTGAAACTACCGTCGCCGGCCGGCTTCTGGCCCCACATGATGACCATGCCCTTGATCGGCTTGCCCTTCTTGTCGTCCTTGCACGCGTCGCAGACGGCGTTGGGCGCGAACAGGGTTTCGACGACGCGTGCGGCGTAGGTGCCGCCCTTGGCCTCGTAGACCTCGACGATCAGCCGTGGCTTGCCGGTGTCCTCGTCGTAGGTCTTCCAGCGCCCTACCGGCGAGGCGTTCTGGGCCGAGGCGAAAAAGGCCGCGGCCAGCAGCGGCAGCGCGGCCATGGCGATGATGGATTTGATGCGCATGATTCCCCTCCCAGGGTGATGCGGTGGATCTGTTGTGTGACGTCGGTGGTGTTGCATCGGTGGTGTGCCCCGGACGGCCTGGCAGCCCCGGGCGCCTCTTTATACCGCATCCGGGTGGGTATGGAGGGGGGCTTGCGGATCGGTCGGACGATGCGTCGCCTGATTCTCACCCTGGTCTGCGTTGCTGCCTGCGCAGGTACCGTTCAGGCGCAAGGGACGATCGTTCCTGAACAGGAATACGAGAAGAAGATCAAGCATGTGGATCCCATTTTCAGACTGGATTACACCTCCGTCAGATGCACGGGTCAGCAATCGACAACTGGTTGAGCAGAAGCTCGCATTTGAGCTCAGTCAACCGCGGAGCTTTTAAGAGAACCAGGATATGTCGCAATTGCGATGTCGCTCGGAACCCGTGGGTTGTGGGGCGGGGGTGGAAATACAGGCGGGCAGCAGCAGGGTTCAAGGTATATTTACAGGACTGGTTCGCTTGCTGATGTTGGGCTTACGCCAAAGAAGGGAGGGGTTTCGTTTAGAGACAGCGTTTCCAGTTCTGCGGATGGGCAGCAAACACTTTCTGCTGGTGGAAAACTGTTTGCAGTTGATACAACAAGATTGCCGAGGGGCAGTGAAGTATGACGGAGGGACGAACGGACATCCTGATGGGCATGTGTCAGTCAATGCGACTCCGCAGCAGATCGGAGATGCGATCGTTCCTCATGGTGAAGGAAATCCTCTGCATTCGCTTAACTTGAAGCCTCTGCAAGATCCTGGCACATACAGGGCTCCGAACAGATGATCTCGAATCTCAGAAAAGCGACAACTTCCCAACTTTTTGATGCGTACTCGCTCACTTCTGCTGTGGTAGAGAAGGAGCTGTTTGTGCAGGAAAGGATCGCCAGTGGAGCGGGGCAGACTCGCTGGTTCTTTTGCGCTACCAGTTTTGACTTGGACCGTCTTAATGAGGAGTTGCGCCCCGGGAGCCTGGTCACTGCCTACTTTGATGGTCGAATCCAGCGAGCGCGATTTCGGGACATTAGGCGTGAGCACATCGAGGAAATATGCTCTGATGGTGGTGAGTGTGTCGCCGGTCAACTTGTGAGCGGATCGATTCAAGTCAATCTTCTTTTTGTTGAAGGCTGGGCTGATTTTCTCTATCTATTCAATGGCTGCGATCCAGATTCGATTTTTTTCTACGGGGCATATCCAAACGATGGTTTATGGGATGTTGGTAAGTCGATTTCTTTCATCGTGCCGGACGAAGATGGCGTCTTTCGTGAGCATCCGTATTGAGAGTCACCCCTTTCAAATGTAATGACCCAGCGGTTCCTGCACAGGTCAGGCCGCTGAAGCATACGCTTGAGCGAGGGTCTTCATGCCCGGCGCCTGATGCGGGCGCCGGTGGTTGTAGAACTGGATCCGATCGCCGATCGCCCGGCTGGCGAAGATTTGGGCGCATGCGTTTCATGCAGACGAAAACGCCGGAGCCATCTCTTGCGCCAGGCAGGGTGATTTGCCGGATGGATATCCGCAAAAAAAAGAACCCGGCTTTCGCCGGGTTCTTTCCATAACGCCGATCCAGCGGATCAGTTGAACTTGTAGCGCATTTCCAGACCGATTTCGCGACCGACCGGGCTGAAACCCTGCCAGAAATACGGGTAGGAGTTGAAGGTGTTGTCGCGCGGTGCGATGCGGTCGAACACGTTGTTGATGTTGGCACGCACGTACAGGTTGTCGGTGATCTTCTTGCCGACGGTCATGTTCCAGGTGATGTGCGGACCGACGCGACTGTCGAGGCGACCGTTCACGAAGTTCAGATTGTTCGGATTCCAGATCGGGAAGCTGCCGATGCGGTTCATCAGCACGGTCGCGTCCCAGTCGCCCTTGCGCCAACTGGTGCTCCAGCGGACACGGCTGCGGTAGTCGGTGTTGCTGTTGAAGTCGCGGTAGCTCA
>JBIJAD010000369.1:0-3975 GCA_044345955.1 Lysobacteraceae bacterium | reverse complement strand
TGGGTCTGCTCAAGCACGTGCGACCAGGCCAGCGAGGTGTTGAACGAACCGAAGCGGTCGGTGTCGAGCGCGTAGGCGACGGTTGCGTCCACGCCCCTGGTGCCCTGCGAGGCCAGGTTGATCGGGCCGCTGCGGATCTCGGTGATCGCGCCGCTGAGCGGATCGCGCGAGATGCGCGCCAGGGTCTCGGTGCAGAACGCCGAACCCGGGGCATACGGGAAGACCGCGCCGTTCGGGAAGCGACCGGTGCCCGAGAGACAGCCGTATTCCGCGTTCAGGATCGCGCCGCCCGACTGCACGGTCACCACGTCCTCGAGGTCGATCTCGTAGTAGTCGGCCGAGATCGACAGCGTGTCGGAGATGTCCCAGACGAAGCCGGCGGTCCAGGACTTGCCGGTCTCCTCGCGCAGGCCGGGCTGGCCTTCGGAGGTGGTGAAGGCCGCGTAGTTGTAGGTGCCGCCGGCGCCGCCGCAGCTCGCCGCCGGGATGCCGGCCAGGAAGCAGCGGTAGAAGTCGGTGATGGTGCCGAAGCTGCCGCTGCGCTCCGAGAACACGTAATGCATGTCCGGGGCCTTGAAGCTGGTGGCGTAGTTGCCGCGGATCAGCAGGTTCTCGAACGGACGGAACTCCAGGCCGGCGCCCCAGGTCTTGGCGTCGTCCACTTCGGTGACGTCGTCGTACTTGTCGAAGCGGCCGGCCAGGCTGATGTCCAGCATGCTGAACACCGGGATGCGGACTTCCGCGCCGACCGCATAGCGGTTGCGCTTGCCGCCGCCGCCGGTGCCGGTCAGGTTGTAGATCTCGCGCACGGCCGGGAAGATGCGGCGGTCGCTCACGAGGTCGTAGGACTGACGGCTGGCTTCGAGCATGGCCGCGAAGCCGACCGGACCGGCCGGCATCTCGAACAGATCGCCGCTGAGCACGAAGGTGGTCGAGGCGTTGTCCGACTTGCCGTTGTACTTCACGGTGGTCGACATCGACGCGTAGTCGGCCTGGGTGATCGGGCCGTAGAAACGGTCGAGGTTCAGTACGTAGACGGGCAGACCGTTGGGAATGCCGGCCAGACCGGTGTACGGACCGACGCCGGTGGTGCCCAGGCGGGCGCCCATGAAGTAATTGGTCGCGCCGGTGACGGTCATGCGCGGACGCTCGCGCAGCGCCTGGTACTTGGCACCGCCGATGCTCCAATCCCAGTCGAAGCGGTCGGCGATGGTGCCGCGCAGGCCGAAGGCCACGTCGTAGGAGTTCTCTTCGAACTTCTGGAACGTACCCTTGCTGCCGCCGTAGCTTTCCGGGGTCAGGGCGCGGATCGGGAACGCGCGGATGCCGAGGTTGGGATCGTAGAAGGTGCCGTTGGGCTGCGGGCCGCCGAACCACTGTTCGACGCCGCCGCCGAGGCGACCACGCGAGTTGAAGGCCATCACGCTGGCCCAGCCTTCCAGATTGTCGTTGAAGTTGTAGGTGCCGTAGACGTAACCCGACAGATCGTTGTTGCCGTTGAGCACGGTCTGCTCGGCCGGGAAGCGGTCGTAGCCGCAGCCGGGGCCGAAGGTCGCGCCGCTGACGCTGCTGGTGTAGGTGTGCGGGCGGTAGAACTCGCTGCCGTTGCAGTTGCGGCCGGCGGGCTGCACGTAGCTGATGGTGCCGCCGGCGGCATTCAGACGGCGGATCTGGATGCCGATCGGCGGCTGATAGCCGCCCACGCCGGTCGAACCGTTGACGCCCGGAGGCGCCGGGTTGTCCTGCGCGGAATCCATGAAGTCGCGCTGCCAGCCGAAGAGCGGCTCGGCGTTGTAGGACTCGAACGCGTAGGTGACGCTCCAGTTGTCGCCGGTCTTGCCGCCGACCCACTGCAGGTCGCCGATGTCGCGGCCGCCCTGGGTGCTGGTCTGGCCCTTGAGCCGGATCTCGTTGCCTTCGAAGTTGGTCTTGAGGACCACGTTGATCACGCCCGCGACCGCGTCGGAGCCGTAGATCGCCGACGCGCCGCCGGCCAGGATCTCGATGCGCTGCACCGCGGCGGCCGGGATGCTGTTGAAGTTCTGGAAGTTGCTGCGGCCGTTGTACGGGAACGGATAGTCGTTCGCGCGGCGGCCGTTGATCAGCAGGAGCGTACGGCCCGGGCCGAGACCGCGCAGGTTGATCACGCTCGCGTTCGGGGTGAAGCCGCCGGCGGCGTTGAAATCGTTCTGCGCGAAGCCGGTGTTCTGGCTGATCGTCTCCAGCGCGTCGTAAACGGTATTGAAACCTTCGCGCTCGATCTGTTCGGCGGTGATGATGGTGACCGGCGACGGACCTTCGACTTCGGCGCGCTTGATGCGGCTGCCGACGACTTCGATCTTGTCGAGGCTCTGCTGCTGTTGGCTGGACTGCTGCTCGTCGTCCTGATCGTCGTCGTTGTTGCCGGTGTCCTGGGCGAAGGCCATGCCCGAGATCAGGAAGGTCGCCAGAATGGCGGAGGTCAGTTGGCTGCGCCGCAGGCGCTGCGGTTTGCGTGAAGTCATGGATTTCCCCGGTTGCAAGTCGTGAACGAAAGCGAAACGCGGGCTGGCTGCCCACGTCCACGCGCCGAACTTAACATGGCTTTAACGGCCTTGTCATGTGATCCCGATCTTTTTTTGCGGTTGCGGCCCGTCGGGGACAACCCTCCGCGGCCGTATGCCCGCCGGGCCGCTCTGGCTGTGGCCCGGCGGCCCGGCGACAATGGCGGGATGAACATGCCCGCGCCCCCGCTCCGACTCCCTGCCCACGCCGTCCAGCCCAACCTGAATCCGCTGCCGCGGGTCCGCAACGTCATCGCGGTCGGGTCCGGCAAGGGCGGGGTGGGCAAGTCCACCACCGCGGTCAATCTCGCTGTGGCCCTGGCCGATCTGGGCGCCCGGGTCGGCCTGCTGGACGCCGACATCTACGGCCCCAGCATCCCGACCATGCTCGGGCTGAGCGGCCGGCCGGACAGCCCTGACGGCAAGTCGATCATGCCGATGCGGGCGCATGGGGTCGAAACCATGTCGATCGGTTTCCTGGTCGAACAGGACACCCCGATGATCTGGCGCGGGCCGATGGCCACCTCGGCCCTGACCCAATTGCTCAACGACACCCGCTGGGGCGAGAGCGAGGGCGGGGCGGACGGCCTGGACGTACTGGTGATCGATCTGCCGCCGGGCACCGGCGACATCCAGTTGACCCTGGCGCAGAAGATTCCGGTGGCCGGGGCGGTGGTGGTGACCACGCCGCAGGAGGTCGCCACCCTCGATGCGCGCAAGGCGCTGCGGATGTTCGAGAAAGTGGAGGTGCCGGTGCTGGGGCTGATCGAGAACATGGCCCAGCATGTCTGTTCGAACTGCGGCCATGTCGAGCACCTGTTCGGCAGCGGTGGCGGCGAACGCATGGCCGCCGCCTACGGCGTGCCGCTGCTGGGTTCGCTTCCGCTGGAGCTCGCGATCCGCGAGCAGGGCGATGCCGGCACCCCGGTGGTCCGCGCCGCGCCGGATTCCGCGGCCGCGGCGGCGTATCGCCGGGTCGCGGAACGTCTGCTGGAAGAATTGCAGAAGCGGCCGCGGGTGCGTTCGTCGATCGGCGCGCAGTTGGTCTGAACCTGCTGCGGATGCCGGTCGGGCGGCACGGCTGGGTCGGCGCTTCCCGTAGAATGGGCGCCTCCCAGACACGAGACGCGGGCCGCACGGCCCCCGGAAGCGCGCATGAGCATCAAGAGCGACCGCTGGATCCGCCGCATGGCCGAGCAGCACGGGATGATCGATCCCTTCGAGCCCGGCCAGGTCAAGCATGCCGCCGATGGCCAGCGGATCGTGAGTTACGGCACCTCCAGCTACGGCTACGACGTGCGTTGCTCGCGCGAGTTCAAGATCTTCACCAACATCAACTCGACCATCGTCGATCCCAAGCGCTTCGACAGCGGCAGTTTCGTCGACGTGGTCGCCGACGAGTGCATCATCCCGCCCAATTCCTTCGCCCTGG
>JBIJAD010000074.1:0-13051 GCA_044345955.1 Lysobacteraceae bacterium | reverse complement strand
CGATCGGCACCGGGCTGTTGCGCAGGATCCACTCGCGGGTCTCGTGGATGTGCTTGCCGGTGCTGAGGTCCATCACCGTGTCGGCGCCCCAGCGGATCGCCCACACCAGCTTCTCCACTTCCTCGGCGATGCCCGAGGACACCGCGGAGTTGCCGATGTTGGCGTTGAGCTTGGTGAGGAATTTGCGGCCGATGATCATCGGCTCGCTTTCCGGGTGATTGATGTTGTTGGGCAGGATCGCGCGGCCGCGGGCGATCTCGTCGCGGACGAATTCCGGGGTGATGACGCGCTGGATGTTCGCGCCGAAGGCTTCGCCCGGGTGCTGCCGGAGAAGATGGGCCTCGCGCACCGCTTCGAGCCGCTGGTTCTCGCGGATCGCGACGAATTCCATCTCCGGGGTCACGATGCCGCGGCGGGCGTAGTGCATCTGCGAGACGTTGGCGCCGGCGCGGGCGCGACGCGGCAGGGCGCGATGACGGAAGCGCACCGCATCGAGCTTCGGGTCGCTCTCCCGGCGACGGCCGAACTCGGAACTGAGCGCGGTCAGGCGCTCGGTGTCGCCACGTCTCTCGATCCAGCCGGCGCGCAGCGCGGGCAGGCCGGTGGACAGGTCGATCCGGACATCCGGATCGCTGTAGGGGCCGGAGGTGTCGTAGACGGTGACGGGCGGGTTGTCCTCGCCGCCGAACAGGGTCGGGGTGCGGTTGAGCGCGATCTCGCGCATCGGCACGCGCAGGTCGGGGCGGGAGCCTTCGACGAAGATCTTGCGCGAGCCGGGGATCGGCCGGGTCACGGATTCGGACAGTTGTTCGGTCTGCTGCTGCAGCGAGGCGGGCACGGCATTCATGGCATTCGTCCTGTAGGGCGGGGTCGCGGGCTGCGAGCGGGCAACCGGCGGGTGGACGAAGCGGCGGCGCGGCGGGCCGGAACCGGCCGCCAACGAAGCTTCCCTACGCCGGTCTGAACCGGTCAGTGGCGCGCATGCCGGCGGCACGCGTACCCAGGTTCGAAGGGTCTGTCTCAATCGCCGGACGTGCCGGCGATACCCCCGCTTCAGGCGGCCATTGAACCATTCCGCGGGCGTTGCCGCCAGCGGGCCGGCTCAGCGCAGGGCTGCATTGAGCTTCGCCAGCGCCGCGGCGCCCGGGCTCAGTTCGGCGGCGCCCAGGCTGTTCAGCGGGCGGTCCACGGTGCGGAGATGACCGTGCAGGTCGGTCGCGTCCGGATCGACGAACAGCAGCCCGGTGACGACCTCGCCGCGGGCGTGGCGCTGCTGGATCAGGTTCATCGCCGCGATCCGATCGCGCGGGTCGTAGGCCGCGTCCAGCTTGTGCAGACGCAGCACCGAGCCGTCGTGCTGCTCCACCGCGATGCTGTCGCCGGCCGGGTAGTCCACCGCGATCTCCGTCCGCGGCAGCATCACGTCGAGCTGGTTGACCGCCTCGTTGTGCTCGCGCACGTAGTCGTAGCTCTTGGTGCTGCCGGCGTGGTTGTTGAACGCCACGCAGGGGCTGATGACATCGATGAACGCCGCGCCGCGGTGCGCCAGCGCGCCGCGGATCAACGGCACCAGTTGCTTCTTGTCGCCGGAGAAGCTGCGTGCGACGTAGCTGGCGCCGAGCTGCAGCGCCATCGTCACCAGATCCAGCGGGCTGTCGGTGTTGGCCACACCCTTCTTCGACACCGAACCCTGGTCGGCGGTGGCCGAAAACTGGCCCTTGGTCAGGCCGTAGACGCCGTTGTTCTCGACGATGTAGACCATGTTCACGCCGCGGCGGATCGCGTGCACGAACTGGCCGATGCCGATCGAGGCCGAATCGCCGTCGCCGGAGACGCCCAGATAGATCAGCTCCCGATTCGCAAGGTTCGCGCCGGTCAGCACCGACGGCATGCGCCCATGCACGGTGTTGAACCCGTGCGACTGGCCGAGGAAATAGTCGGGGGTCTTGCTGCTGCAGCCGATGCCCGAGAGCTTGGCGACCCGATGCGGCTCGATGTCGGACTCCCAGCAGGCCTGGATGATCGCCGCGGAGATCGAATCGTGCCCGCAGCCGGCGCACAGGGTGCTGATCTTGCCCTCGTAGTCGCGCCGGGTGAAGCCGATCGCGTTGCAGGCCAGGGTCGGATGATGCAGCTTGGGTTTGGCAAGATAGGTCATGAGCGGGCCACCTGGTTCGACTGCGCGGCGGGACCGATGCGCGCACCGATCGCCTCGCCGATGAAGCGCGCGGTGATCGGCGTGCCGTCGTAGTGCAGCACCGCGATCAGCCGCGCCGGGTCGATGCCGAATTCGTTGATCAGCAGCGTGCGCAACTGGCCGTCGCGGTTCTGTTCGATCACGAACACCGCATCGTGGCCGTCGATGAACTCGCGCACGGCGTCCGGGAACGGGAAGGCGCGCACACGCAGGGTGTCGATGGCGATGCCGTCGGCGCGCAGGCGCGCGACCGCTTCGTGCATCGCCGGGCTGGTCGAGCCGTAGAAGATCGCGCCGTGCCGCGCCGGACGCGGGTCGCGGTCGATCAGCGGCTGCGGCACCAGCGTCCTGGCGGTGTCGAATTTCTGCAGCAGGCGCTGCATGTTGTAGACGTAGTCGGGGCCGCGTTCGGAATACTGCGCCTGCGGATTGCGCGAGGTGCCGCGGGTGAAATACGCGCCCTTGTCCGGATGGGTGCCGGGATAGGTGCGCCAGGGAATGCCGTCGCCGTCGATGTCCTTGTAGCGCGCGAATTCCATGCCGGCGTCGAGGTCCTCCCGACTGAGCACCTTGCCGCGGTCGTAGACGCGGGCATCGTCCCAGACGAAGGGCGCGCACAGGCGCTGGTTCATGCCGATGTCCAGGTCGGTCATCACGAACACCGGCGTTTGCAGGCGGTCGGCCAGATCCAGCGCATCGGCGCTGAAGGCGAAGCATTCGTGCGGGTCTTCCGGCAGCAGCAGCACGTGTTTGGTGTCGCCGTGCGAGGCGTACGCGGCGGCGAGAATGTCCGACTGCTGGGTGCGGGTCGGCATGCCGGTGGAAGGCCCGCCGCGCTGCACGTCGATGATGGTGACCGGAATCTCGGCGAAATAGGCGAGGCCGATGAACTCGTTCATCAGCGACACGCCGGGGCCCGAGGTCGCGGTGAAGGCACGCGCGCCGTTCCAGCCGGCGCCGACCACCATGCCGATCGAGGCGATCTCGTCCTCGGCCTGGATGATCGCGAACCGGTTCTCGCCGGTCTCGGCATCGACCCGGTATTTCTGGCAATACTTCTGGAACGCCTCGGCCAGCGATGACGAGGGCGTGATCGGATACCAGGCGCAGACCGTGGCGCCGCCGTAGACGCAGCCCAGCGCCGCCGCGGCGTTGCCCTCGACGAAGATGCGGTCGCCCACCGCATCGGCGCGCTCCACGCGCAGGCCGATCGGGCACGGCAGGTGCTTCAGCGCCCAGTCGCGGCCCAGATGCAGGGCCTCGATGTTCGGCTTGAGCAGTTTCTCCTTGCCCTTGTACTGTTCGCCGATCAACTGCTCGATCGCGGCCGTGTCCATGTCCAGCAGCGCGCCGAGCGCGCCGACGTACATGATGTTCTTGAACAACTGGCGCTGGCGCGGGTCGGCGTAGGTCGCGTTGCAGATCTCGGTCAGCGGCACGCCGAGCACCTGAACGTCGTCGCGGAACTTCGACTTCGGCAGCGGCTTGCTGCTGTCGTGGAAGAGATAACCGCCCGGCTCCAGCTCGGCCAGATCCGCGTCCCAGGTCTGCGGATTCATCGCGACCAGCAGATCGACCCCGCCGCGACGACCCAGCCAGCCGGCCTCGCAGACGCGGACCTCGTACCAGGTCGGCAGCCCCTGGATGTTCGAGGGGAAAATGTTGCGCGGGCTGACCGGCACGCCCATGCGCAGGATCGCCTTGGCGAACAGCTCGTTGGCCGAAGCCGAACCCGAGCCGTTGACGTTGGCGAACTTGACCACGAAGTCGTTGACCCGCACCAGCGACGGATGCTGCAGCGGCGCGGCCTGAAGCAGGGTCATGGGGCTTGCACCTTCGAAAGGGAGAAGTCACCGCGCATTCGCGATTGCCTCGGGCGACGCATGGGAAAAGCGGATCCGCCCGGCCGCGCCTTCGTGGAGAACGGAAATGCGACGACGCTGCAGGCATCCGCAACGAGAGGCGCGGCGCAGGTCATGCCGCCTCCTGCTTCCGCGGGTCGCGACAGCGCGGGCCGGCCTGGGTTTCGTGGAGCAGGAATTTCTGCATGTCCCAGGCACCGGTCGGGCAGCGCTCGGCGCAGAGTCCGCAGTGCAGGCAGACGTCCTCGTCCTTGACCATCACCCGCAGGGTCTTCAGCGGCTCGGACACGTACAGCGGCTGCTCGGCGTTGAGCGCCGGCGCGGTCAGCCGCTTGCGCACCTCGTCTTCCTCGCCGTTGGCGGTGAAGGTGATGCAGTCGGTCGGGCAGATGTCGACGCAGGCGTCGCACTCGATGCACTTGTCCTTCACGAACACGGTCTGCACATCGCAGTTGAGACAGCGCTGCGCCTCTTTCCAGGCGGTCGCCGGGTCGAAGCCGGTCTCGACCTCGACGCTGATGCTGTCCAGCTTCTTCGCCGCCTCCGACCACGGCACCTTGTAGCGCTCGTCGATCGAGACCGCGTTGTCGTAGCTCCACTCGTGGATGCCCATCTTCTGCGAGATCAGGCTCACGTCCGGCGCAGGTCGCTCGCGCGGATCTTCGCCGTGCAGCATGCGGTCGATGCTGACCGCAGCGGCATGGCCGTGGGCGACCGCCCAGATGATGTTCTTCGGTCCGAACGCCGCGTCGCCGCCGAACAGCACGTGCGGCAGCGTCGATTGATGGGTGACCGTGTCCACCACCGGCATGCCCCAGCGATCGAACTCGATGCCGACATCGCGCTCGATCCAGGGGAAGGCGTTTTCCTGGCCGACCGCGATCAGCACCTCGTCGCAGGGGAAGAATTCGTCGGGCTCGCCGGTCGGCACCAGACTGCGGCGACCGTTGGCGTCGTATTCGGCGCGCACCTTCTCGAAGGTCATGCCGGTGAGCCGGCCGCTGGCGTGGACGAAGCTTTTCGGTACCCGGTAGTCGAGGATCGGGATGCCCTCGTGCATCGCGTCCTCCTTCTCCCAGGGGCTGGCCTTCATCTCGTCGAAGCCCGAACGCACGATCACCTTCACGTCCTCGCCGCCGAGCCGGCGCGCGGAGCGGCAGCAGTCCATCGCGGTATTGCCGCCGCCGAGCACCAGCACCCGCTTGCCGACCCTGGTCACATGACCGAAGTAGACGTTGGCGAGCCAGTCCAGGCCGACCTGGATCTGGGCCGCGGCCTCCTGCCGCCCCGGGATGTCCAGATCGCGCCCGCGTGGGGCGCCGGTGCCGACGAAGATCGCGTCGTAGCCCTCGGCCAACAGCGCGCGCATCGATTCGATCCGGCGGTTGCCGACGAATTCGACGCCCAGATCGAGGATGTAGCCGCACTCCTCGTCGATCACTTCCTCGGGCAGGCGGAACCGCGGCACCTGGGTGCGCATGAAGCCGCCGGGTTTGGGGTCGGCCTCGAACACGGTCACGTGATAGCCCAGCGGGGCGAGGTCGCGGGCCACGGTCATCGCCGAGGGCCCGGCGCCGACGCAGGCGATCCGCCGGCCGTTGTGCGCGGTGGCGGGCTTGGGCATCCGCGCCGAGACGTCGCCCTTGTAGTCGGCGGCGACCCGCTTGAGCCGGCAGATGGCCACGGGCTCGGGGGCCTCACCGTTGTTCTCCTCCACCCGTCCGCGCCGGCAGGCCGGTTCGCAGGGCCGGTCGCAGGTACGGCCGAGGATCCCGGGGAACACATTGCTGCGCCAGTTGATCATGTAGGCGTCGGCATGGCGGCCGGCGGCGATCAGGCGGATGTATTCGGGGACCGGCGTATGCGCCGGACAGGCCCACTGGCAGTCGACGACCCGGTGGAAGGTCTCGGGATTGCGGATATCGGTCGGCTTCATCGGCGCTGCGACCCTCGCTGCTGCTCCGGCCGAAAGCGTCGGCCGCCGCTTGCCCGAGTCTATCCCCGTACTCGGCCGGTCGTCACGCGGGCGGCCGCGGCCGCGACCATCGCGGCCGGATTGCAGGGACCGGCTCGCCTCGCATGCGCCCGCGCGAGTGCGCATGCGGTGCCTGCGGGACGCGATTTCGCGCAGATCGACCGCTGCAAACGGTTTCAGCGCGTGGACGCACCGGACCTTGCGGGCATCGATCGGACCTCTGCATCGTTCCGCAGGTCGTCGCTATCGCATTGATCCGGCAAGGAATCGATGCCCTCGACAGGCTCATGCCGGGACTCATGCCGAATCGTCAGCAGACAGGGGGTTGACATGGCGCGAAAGCGCATGTTTACCTGCAGCCATGACGCAGCGCAGCATCCATCGCCCGACACGAACCACCGCCACGACGGCGGTGCGGGCGCATGAGATCGGCGGCGCGCGGCGCATCGACCACCTCATCGTGAACGTCGCGCTCGCGGCGCTCGTCCTTGTCGTCGTCGTCCTTATTACCTCACCCACAGGTGCGGGATAGGGTTGCGCTGAGACAACCCGGGTTCGAACAAAACCCCCGCACCTGACGAAGGTGCGGGGGTTTTCGTTTTCAGGACCTTTGGGCAGGAAATACGTGTTTTCCGGTGGTTTCGATTTCATCCCGCAAGACCGGCACGAGACGAGAGGACAGCGGCAGATGCACAGCGACGCGATCAAATCCGGACCCGCCCGAGCCCCCGCCCGCGCGATGCTGCGCGCGACCGGGCTGGACGACGCCGCCATCGCCAAGCCCTTCGTCGGCGTGATCCACACCTGGTCCGACGTCTCGCCCTGCAACTTCACCCTGCGCGATCTGGCCCAGGACGTGCGTCGCGGGGTGATCGCAGGCGGCGGCACGCCGATCGAGTTCAACACCATCGCCGTCACCGACGGCATCGCCATGGGCAGCGACGGCATGCGCGCCTCGCTCACCTCGCGCGAGACCATCGCCGATTCGATCGAGCTGGCGGTGACCGGGCATTGCCTGGACGCCATGGTGGTGCTGGTCGGCTGCGACAAGACCATCCCGGCGGCGGCGATGGCCGCGGCGCGGCTGGACATCCCCACGGTGATCCTCTACGGCGGCACGATCCTGCCGGGCAAATGCAAATCGAAGCATGCCGATGGCAGCGAAGGCGAGGAACGCATGCTTACCGTGCAGGACGTGTTCGAGGCGGTGGGTGCGCACGCGGCCGGCAGGATCGACGACGCCGAGCTGGGCGAGATCGAACGCAAGGCCTGCCCCGGCGCCGGCGCCTGCGGCGGCCAGTTCACCGCCAACACGATGGCGATGGTGCTGACCTTCCTCGGTCTCTCGCCGATGGGCGAGAACGACATCCCGGCGGTGCATGCGGAGAAGCCCGGCGCGGCCGAGCGCTGTGGCGCACTGGTGATGGAGCGCCTGCGCGACGGTGGACCGACGCCGCGGCAGCTCATCACCCCGGCCTCGCTGCGCAACGCCGCGCGCGCGGTGTCTGCGACCGCCGGCTCGACCAACGCGGTGCTGCATCTGCTGGCGATCGCGCACGAAGCCGGCGCGCCGTTCGAACTGGAGGAATTCGAGGCGGCGAGCGCGAACACGCCGGTGATCGCCGATCTGAAACCGGGCGGCCGCTATACCGCGGCGGAAATGTTCGAATTCGGCGGCACCGCACTGGTGGCGCAGGCGCTGAAGACGGCCGGTCTGATCGAGAATGTCCCCACGATCGCCGGCCGCAGTTTTTTCGAGGCCGCCGATGCGGCGCAGACCGATCCAGCGCAGGACATCGTCCGCCCGGTGAGCGCGCCGTTCAAACCGCGCGGCGGCTACTCCGTGCTGTACGGCGATCTCGCGCCCGAAGGCTGCATCGTCAAACTCGCCGGCCACGGCCGCGAAAAGCACACCGGTCCGGCGCGAGTGTTCGACAGCGAGGAAGCCGCGTTCGCCGCGGTGCAGGCGCGGCGGATCGTCGCCGGCGACGTGGTCGTGATCCGCTTCGAAGGCCCGGCCGGCGGCCCCGGCATGCGCGAAATGCTGGCGGTGACCGCGGCTCTGGTCGGCCAGGGGCTGGGCAACGATGTGGCCCTGCTCACCGACGGCCGCTTCAGCGGCGCCACCCACGGTTTCATGGTCGGCCATGTGTCGCCGGAAGCCGCACGTGGCGGCCCGATCGCGCGCCTGCGCGACGGCGATGTGGTGACGATCGACGTCGCCGCGCGCCGGCTTGACGTCGCCGCGGATCTGTCCGCGCGCGCGCCGGCGACGATCGCGCCGCGCGTGCGCCATGGCGTGCTCGCCAAATTCGCGCGCGACGTCAGCTCCGCCTCGCGCGGCGCGGTGACCTCGCCGGGCCTGCTCGACGACACCCGCCGCATCGAGATCGCGCTCTCCGACGCACCACAGACCGAGGCGGTCCCGGCGTGAAACCGGCATCGAACGCCCCCTCTCCCACTCCCCTTCCACCTCACGGACCACCACCATGAACGCTTCCGCCAAGCCCCAGATCGCAGTCATCGGTTACGGCAGCCAAGGCCGCGCCCACGCTCTCAACCTTCGCGACTCCGGTTTCGATGTCGTCGTCGGCCTGCGTCCGGGCGGGCCGACCGAAGTGAAGGCGCTCGCCGACGGCTTCACCGTCAAATCGCCCGCGGAGGCCGCGGCGCAGGCCGATCTGATCGCCGTGCTCACCCCCGACATGGTGCAGAAGAAACTCTACGCCGACGTGCTGGCGGCGAACCTCAAACCCGGCGCCTGCCTGCTGTTCGCGCACGGTCTCAACGTACACTTCGGCATGATCGCGCCGCGCGCCGACCTCGACGTGATCCTGGTCGCGCCCAAGGGCCCGGGCGCGCTGGTCCGCCGCGAATACGAGATCGGCCGCGGCGTGCCCTGCATCTGGGCCGTGCACCAGGACCGCAGTGGCCGCGCCGAGGAGTTCGCGAAGCTCTACGCCGCGGGCCTCGGCGGCGCGCGCGCCAATCTGATCAAGACCACTTTCAAGGAAGAGACCGAAACCGATCTGTTCGGGGAACAGGCGGTGCTGTGCGGCGGCGCCAGCGCGCTGGTAAAGGCCGGCTTCGAGACGCTGGTGGAAGCGGGCTACCAGCCGGAGATCGCCTACTACGAAGTGCTGCACGAGCTGAAGCTCATCGTCGACCTGTTCTACGAGGGCGGCCTGACGCGCATGCTCGAGTTCATCTCCGAGACCGCGCAGTACGGCGATTTCGTCAGCGGCCCGCGGGTCGTCGACGCCGCTACCAAGGCGCGCATGAAGGACATCCTCAGCGAGATCCAGGACGGCACCTTCGTGCAGAAGTGGGTGGCCGAATACGACGCCGGCCTGCCGAACTATCGCCGCTGGCAACAGGCCGACAAGGATCACCCGATCGAGCAGGTGGGCAAGGAACTGCGGGCGAAGATGCAGTGGTTGCAGTCCGCGCCCGCGGCACCGGCCAACGCCGCACAGGCCGCCCCCGCCACCGCCGCGGCCGGTGCGCCGCGCAACCCCATCGCCGAGACCGCCTGAATGAACGGAGCCCGCTGGCTGGTGCAGGCATTGCTCGCGGAGGGCGTCGACACGCTGTTCGGGTATCCCGGCGGCGCGATCATGCCCTTCTACGATGCGCTGCACGGATCGCCCCTCAAACACGTGCTGGTCCGGCACGAGCAGGGCGCCGCGTTCGCGGCGAACGGCTGGGCGCGGGCCAGCGGCCGCGTCGGCGTCTGCGTCGCGACCTCCGGACCGGGCGCATCGAATCTGGTGACCGGCATCGCCGATGCGATGCTGGACTCGGTGCCGATGGTCTGCATCACCGGTCAGGTGGCGACCACGCTGATGGGCACCGACGCGTTCCAGGAGCTGGACGTGTTCGGTATGACCATGCCGATCGTCAAGCACAACTTCCTGCCGCGCAGCGTCGACGAACTGCCCGAAGTGGTGCGCGAAGCGTTCCGACTGGCGCGCGAAGGCCGCCCCGGGCCGGTGCTGATCGATCTGCCCAAGGACGTGCAGAACGCCGACGCCTCGCACCTGCCGGCGCACGCGCCGGCAGCGGTGACGGGCCCGCAGGGCGCGAGCGACGCCTCGCTGCACGCGGCGCTGGCGCAACTGGCGCTGGCGCAGCGGCCGGTGATCTATGGCGGCGGCGGAATCGCCTTGGGCGATGCGGTGGAGGCATTCCGCGACTTCGTCGAGGCGACGCGCATCCCGACCGTGCTCACGCTCAAGGGCCTCGGCGCGCTTCCGGCGGCGCATCCGCTGAACATGGGCATGCTCGGCATGCACGGCAACCGCGCCGCGAATCTGGCGGTGCAGGAATGCGATCTGCTGTTCGTGGTCGGCGCGCGTTTCGACGACCGCGCCACCGGCAAGCTGGCCGAGTTCGCGCCGCATGCGCGGGTGGTGCATCTGGACGTGGACGCCTGCGAGCTGGGCAAGCTGCGTTACGCCGACGCGCCGGTCTGCGGCGACATCGGCACCAGCCTGCGCCGGATGCAGGCCGCTTCGGCCGCGCATCTGCACGGTCGCCACGGCCCGGCGCGGCTGGCCTGGCTCGACGCCTGCCTGGAGGCGAAGCGGATCGCGGCGCCGCGCTACGACGCGCCCGGCGAGACCGTGTACGCGCCCGCGCTGCTGCGTCGTCTGGCCGAACTGGCGCCGGAGGCGGTGGTGAGCTGCGATGTCGGCCAGCACCAGATGTGGGTGGCGCAGCACTGGGCCTTCGATCACCCGCGCAGGCATCTGACCAGCGGCGCGCTCGGCGCGATGGGCTTCGGCCTGCCGGCGGCGATCGGCGCGCAGATGCAGGACCCGTCCGCGCAGGTCCTCTGCGTCAGCGGCGACGGCTCGTTCCTGATGAACGTGCAGGAGTTGGCGACCCTCGCCCGCTACCGGCTGCCGGTGAAGATCGTGCTGCTCGACAACCAGGCCCTGGGCATGGTGCGGCAGTGGCAGGAGCTGTTCTTCGAGCGCCGCTATTCCGAGATCGATCTGAGCGACAACCCGGATTTCGGCGCGCTGGCGCTGGCCTTCGGAGTGAGCACGCTCAAGCTCGAACGCGCGGCGGACATGGACGCGGCACTGCAGGCGCTGCTCGCGATCGAAGGCCCGGCGCTGCTGCACGTCGCGATCGATCAGGCCGCGAACGTGTGGCCGCTGGTGCCGCCCAACCGCAGCAACACCGACATGATGGACGCCGACGAGGCCACGTCGCTGGAGCGGATCGCGCTGCCGGCGATGCCCGCCGCCACGCCGTCGTCGCCGGCGCCGACCGCTTCGGCCGCAGCCGTCGCGGCGGTCGCACCGACAGCGGTCGCCGCCGCGGAGACTCCCGCGCCCCTCTCCCTCCCCGCATCCCCGTAACGGAGCCTCCCCCATGCGCTACCGACTCGATCTGACCCTGCGCCAGTCCGAAGGCGCGCTCGGCCGGGTGCTCGGCACCACCGAACGCCGCGGTTTCCGCCCGCTCGCGGTCGAAGGCGAAGCCCGCCCCGACGGCGACCGCTGGCATCTGCAGATGACCGTGGAGGGCGATCGCCCGGCCGAAGGTCTGCATCAGCAACTGGCGAAGCTGTACGACTGCCTCGACGTGCAGGTGCAGCCATGTCGCTGAACACCGACGCAGCGGTCGCCGAACGCCCGCAGGCCGCCGCGCGGGCCGAGCCCGCGACCGCGCCGCAGAAGCTGTGGTACGACGGCGCGCTGGTCGATGTCGGCACCCTGCAGGCCACCGTGCACACCCACGCCCTGCACTACGGCAGCGGCGTGTTCGAGGGCATCCGCGCCTACGCCACCGCGCAGGGTGCGGCGGTGTTCCGCTTGCCCGAACACCTGGAACGCATGCGCCGCGGCGCCGAGCTGCTGGGCATGGACTTCGATGTCGCGACCGCGACCGAGGCGGTGCTGGCGACGCTGCGCGCGAATCGCCAGGGCGATGCCTACATCCGCCCGCTGGCCTGGTACGGCGACGGTGGCTTCGGTCTGGACGTGGCCGGGCATCCGCAGCATCTGATGGTCGCGACCTCGTCCACCAACGTGCATCTGGGCGGCAACCGCACCCGGGTCGCGGTGTCGAAATGGCGGCGCAATCCGGCGACCTCGCTGCCGCCGCTGAAGCTGTGCGGCGCTTACGTCAATTCGATCCTCGCCAAGCGCGAAGTCAAGGCGCGCGGCTTCGACGAGGCGCTGTTCGTGGACGAGGACGGTTTCGTCGTCGAATGCACCGGCGCCAACGTGTTCGCGGTCCGCGCCGGCCGGATCGTCGCGGTCGAACATCGCGACGCGCTGCCGGGCATCACCCGCGACACCCTGATCGCGCTGACCGGGGCCGAATCGCGTCCGGTCTCGCGCGAAGAACTGCTGGACGCCGACGAGGTCTTCGCCTGCGGCACCGCCGCGGAGGTGACTCCGATCGGCGAAATCGACGACCGCATCTACGACCCCGCGGCGCCGGTCGCACGCGAACTGGCGGCGCTGTACGCCGACACCGTGCGCGGTCGCAACCCGGCCTTCGCCGGTTGGCTGACCGGAGTCTGAGCCGTGGGCGATGGTGTCGTCGGTCCGGTTCGCAACGCCGCAGCGGTCGGCGCCGGCGACGTGCTCGCCGCGCAGGCGCGGCTGCGGCGCTACCTGCCGCCGACGCCGCTGCATCATGCCGAACGCTTCGGCTGCTGGCTGAAGCTGGAGAACCTGCAGCGCACCGGTTCCTACAAGGTGCGCGGCGCACTCAACGCGCTGCTCGCTGCGCGCGAACGCGGCGACGACCGCCCGGTGATCGCCGCCTCCGCCGGCAATCATGCGCAGGGGCTGGCCTGGGCCGCGTATCGCCTGAACATGCCGGCGATCGCGGTGATGCCGCACGGCGCGCCGCAGACCAAGATCGCCGGCGTCGCCCACTGGGGCGCCACCGTGCGTCTGCACGGCGAGACCTTCGACGAAGCGCGCGCGTTCGCGCTGCAACTGGCCGAGAAGAACGGTTACCGCTTCCTGTCCGCCTTCGACGACCCCG
>JBIJAD010000110.1:0-10914 GCA_044345955.1 Lysobacteraceae bacterium | reverse complement strand
CGCGAACGCCAGTTCAAGGTCCTCGCCGAAACCGCCCATCGCCGAAGCCCGCGAAAAACGCAAACCGCAGCCGCGGGCGTAGAGCGGAGTAAGCGCAGCGCAACTCCGCCATTGCGACGTGTCCGATCGCACCGCACCCCGAACGGAGGGGCGTAGGGCGCATGAGACGAAGGCGTCATGCGCCCTCACACGCCAACGATGCCCGACACCTCAAAACAGGTGCATGACGCTTCGCTTATGCACCCTACAAGATCCGCGGGAATGCGCACAGCGGATCTGGCAAAGGTCTCTGCCTCCGGTATCGCATGGTCGCGACCTGCGCCCACGGTGGAGTTGCGCTGCGCTTACTCCACCCTACAAAACCATCAACCCGCCGCAAACCCCTCCCGCGTGAGGTTTTCCGGCTCATCCTCGGTACACACCACATCATCCTCGATGCGGATGCCGCCACAGGGTTTGAACTCGGCGACGCGGTCCCAGTGGACGCTCGGGCCGAGGCCTTTGGCCTTCAGTTCTTCGAGCAGCATGTCGATGAAGTAGATGCCGGGTTCGATGGTGACGACCATGCCGGGGGCGAGTGTGCGGGTGAGGCGCAGGTAGGGGTGGCCGTCGGGTTTGGGGATCGTGCCGCCGGCGTCGGAGGCGGCGAAACCGGCGACTTCGTGCACCTGCAGGCCGATGCCGTGGCCGATGCCGTGCGGGAAGAAGGCGCTGCTGACGCCGGTCTCGACCGCGACCTCGGGATCGACCGCGATCAGGCCGAAGTCCTTGAAGATGCGGGCCAGCGCCAGATGCGCATCGAGGTGGATGCGCTTGTAGTCGGTACCATTGCGGACCTGCGCGCACATCGCGAGTTGGGCGCGGTCGACGGCGTCGATCATGGCCTGGAATTCGCTGCCGGTGTCGGCGGCATAGCTGCGGGTGATGTCGCAGGCGTAGCCGCGATGGCTGGCGCCGGCGTCGATCAGGAAACTGCGCGAGGGCCGCGGTGCCTGACGGTCGCGATCGGTGTAGTGCAGCACCGCGCCGTGTTCGTTGAGGCAGACGATGTTGTTGTACGGCAGATCGTGCGGGTCCTGACGCGCGGCCTGGCAATACGCGAGATGGATGCCGAATTCGCTGGCGCCGGCGCGGAAGGCGCGCTCGGCGGCGCGATGGCCGCGCACGCCCCAGCGGGTGGCCTCGCGCATCATCGCGATCTCGTAGGGCGTCTTGAACGCGCGGTGATAATGCAGGTAGTCGAGCACCGGCTGCGGGTTGTTCGGCGCGTAGGCGCCGTAGGCGCCGAGCGCGCTCTGCGCCTCGCCGAGGATCGCGCAGCGCGCGGCATTCCTGGGCAGCAGGACCTTGGCCTCGTCGGGGTTGCGGATGATGCGGATGTCGAAGTGCTCCACCCACTCGCCGTTCGGCGCTTCGGGCACGACATGCCAGTAGTCGTGCGGCTGCAGGAAAATCAGCGTCGGCCGTTCGCCGGGGGTGTAGGTCAGCCAACTGCCGGGCGCGTTGGTCAGCGGCAGCCAGGCCTTGAATTGCGGATTGACTGCGTAGGGATAGTCGCGATCGTCGAACACCTGGTAGTGCACGGTGCCGCTGGGCACGACGAGGTGATCGAAGCCGCCGCGTTCGAGCGCGGCGTCGGCGCGGGCGCGCACGGTGGCGAGGTGATCGGCGTAGAGGCGATGCAGGTCTGCGGACATGGCGAACGTCGGGAGAAGAAGGGAAATGGACGCCGGCGCGGCGTCGGTCGTGGTTTCAGTCGCAAGTCTTCAGTCGTAATCCGCGCCGGGCGCTTCGACCCAGGCGTGCAGCGCGTCGCGATGGGTGTCGGTCATCGCGATGAAACGGAAACCGGCCCAGGACTGGCCCGGCGAGCTGGCGCGATCGCTCCACAGCAGGTGCGCGCCGGCCTCGATATCGGCGCCGTCGAGGCCGGGCAGACGGAAGCGGAACTGGTACAGCGCGTCCTCGACCAACGGCACGCTCGCCATCAGCAGCATGCCGCCTTCGGAGAGGTTGCCGATGCGACCGACGACCTCCTCGGTCATGGTGTCGGCGACCAGCACGGTCTCGGCGACCTTGCGCCGCGGCGAGCGACGGTGTTCCTTGCTGCTCATCGGGAGTCCTCGCTCGGCGGTGCGGCGGATTCATCGCCGATCAGGCCCGGGAACGGCACGACCCGGGCCGGTTGCGGTGTTGTCGGCTGCGGCGACGGCGCGGACCTTGCGGCGGACATCGCGGGCGAGGCCTCGGCCATCGCCGGGCCGCTGCGCACCGCGACATCGATCGGCTCGGCGGCGTCCTCGCCCTGCGGCTCGTCGTGGCCGTCGCGGCGGCCGCCGGTCAGGCTGCGCAGGGCGTTGATCGCGGCGTGCCAGGCGCGATCGACCAGACCGGCGCGCTGCGCGGTGACGATCCTCACCTGATCCTTGGCCATCATCCGCGCCAGGCTGTCGAGCGAATGTTCGCCGACGCGCTGACCGCGCTGGTTGACGAACAGGGCGTTGCCGGTGACCGGGCTGAACCACGACATGCGCCGACGGACCACGTCGCCCTGCTGGTTGGTGACGAATTCGATCCAGGTGCCGAACGGCAGCAGGCGCAGTTGTTCGTAGCACTCCTGCTCCTGCGGCGAACGCGTGGGCAGATCCGGCTTGCGCGCCTTCTGCGCGTCCTCGCCCAGGCGCACCCGCGCCTTGAGCTTCATCGTCAGCTCGGTGCGGGACTCGCCGTCCTCGTCGTCGCGCAGGCTGCTGGAGAGGCGCCGCGCGATGACGTCGGCCTCCTCGTCGTGATAACCGACCTGCTTGAGCGCAGACTCGACATGCGCCTTGAGTTCGGGGTGTTCCGCGCGTTCTTCCGGATGGGTGCAGGCCTGGACGATCTCGCGGGTCGCCTCGATCTGGCGCTTCCACAACTGCGAGCCTTCGCCGTGGCGCAGGAAGGTCAGGGTGAGCACGTCGGCCCAGGCCTGATTGAGCAGCGCGCGCGAGAACTTCGGCAGGGTGGCGTCGCCGACGACCTCCGTCAGCACTTCCTCGGCGCGCAGCTTGGCGGCCTCGAGCTTCTCCTTGCCGCGCGCGGCCTCGACGTGGCGTTTTTCCAGCGCCTCGGCGCGCCGCACCTGGGCGTCGATGTGGGTCTGAAGTTGCTTGTTGCTCTGCTCGAAGACCGCCAGATCGCCGTCGTAATGCTTGACCGCGTGATTGACCGCCTGCTGCAGCGGCGTCAGCAGTTGCGGGTCGATGTCGTCTTCGGCCAGCCATTTGGCGGCGGTCTCGGACACCATGCCGAGCAGCTTGCGCGCGGGGTGATCCGGGCGGACGAAAAAGGCGCGGTCCTGCAGCGCGACCCGCAGCAGCGGCATCTGCAGGCGCTTGACCAGGGCCGCGGCCGGCGCGTCGTCGCGGATTTCGCGCTGCAGATGGCCGTAGAGCAGGCCGAGCAGGTCGAAGGTGTCGTTGTCGGCCGGCGCCAGCGCCACCGGTTTGCCGTAGTGCTGCCGCGCCTGCGCCAGCAGCGATTGCTTGACGTCGGCGATGCTGCGCTCGGTGCCGCCGGGCAGTTCCGGTTCGGCCTGCATGCGGCCGAGGCCCTGCAGCAGGTCGCGGGTCGCGATCGAGACTTCGGGGCGCTGGCCGGGCGGAATCGGGTTGATCCGCTCGTTGTGCTCGCGGCGCTGGCTCAGCAGTTGCTGCAGTTCGTGATAGGCGCGCTGCTCGTCCACGGGGCCGCGCGGCACCGGCTGTCCCAGCCAGACGGTGTGCGGGCGATTGCCGTCCCAGACGCCGTCGGCGCGACCATCGGCAAGCATGCCGCCGGCAGCGCCGCCACTTGCACCGCCGCCTGCACCAACGCCGCCGCCGGTAGCGCCCGGCTGTGCGCCGCCACCGGCATCGCCGGCCTGCGCGCCAGCGGGGCCCCAACCGCTGCCCGTCCCCGGGCCGGCGCCACGCGGCTCCTGCGGGCCGCGCTCGTCGGGCCTGGCCGATGTCTCCACATCGTCGCCGAAGGACGCGCCGCGGGTGCGCATCGGCACGTAACTCAGGCCCGGCAGAATGCCTTCCTCGACCAGCAATCGATCCAGCTTCTCGCACAGTTGCGGATACTGCGCCATCACCCGGCGGTCGAAGATGCGATAGAACAGCAGTCGCGCCTGGTGCTCCAGATGCATCGCCTCGGTGGCGTGACGCACCGCGCGGCACATCGCCTGCGGGCCGAGCGGGACACGCTCGCTGTCGAAGGCCGGCGCCGCGGCCAGCACCGCGAAACGCTGGCCGAGCAGATGCAGCATCAGGTTGGTGCGCGACTCCTGGCGCGAGGCGATCTCGTGCAGCACCGCGCCCTCGTCCATCACCGATTCGTCGACCAGACTGAGATTGCGGAAATTCAGCGGCGCGGCCGGAATCGCGCTCGGGCGCTGCAGCGGCGCGATCAGCAGGCCGTTGCTGCGCAGCCCGGCCAGACCGGCCTCGATCAACTGCATGAATCGCGGCACCAGGTCGTGCCGGTTCAAACGCACCACGCGCAGGATCTGCATGTAGTCGGTGCGCGCACCGCCGCCGGTGGTGCCGCCGCGCTCGGCCAGCCGAAAGAGCTCCTCCTCGAACTCGCTTACCGCGCTGACCAGATTCTTTTCCAGTTCCTCGCTGAACAACCCGAGCGCGCGTTCCAGGATGCGGCGCACACGGCGCGGCAACCCGGCGGCGGCCAGCTTCCTTGGCCCGGCGGTGTCCTGGGGATCGTGTGGCGAAACCATGTCAGCCCGTGGAAGTGCGACGATATCCGCACTTCTTAACATGTCCGGCTGGCGCGAGCCAACTGTTGCGGTGCAGCAGACCTGTTCCGGCAAGGCGATTCCGACTCATGCGTCGCCCGCATCGGGTTGCGCGGGCGCCAGGAACAGCGCGATCGCATCGTTGGCGAAACGCAGACCGGTCTCGGTCGGCACCACGCGCTCCCCGTCCATCGCCAACCAACCGGCCGCGACCGCCTGCGCCAGTGGCGCGTCGATGGTCTGCCGCGACAGCCCGGTGCGGGCCTCGAACGCGGCCAGCGCGAAGCCTTCGCGCAGGCGCAGGGCATTGAGCATGAATTCGAACGGGCGCTGCGCCGGATCGATGTCCTCGTCGCCGCCGATCGCGCCGACGCTGCCGGCCTGCGCGAGATAGGCCGCCGGATGCTTGTGCTTCCAGCGACGCAGGATCCGTCCCGCACCGGCCTCGCCTTCGGCCGGCAGGCTGAGCTTGCCGTGGGCGCCGGCGCCGATCCCGAGATAATCGCCGAAACGCCAGTAATTGAGGTTGTGCGCGCACTGGCGCCCGGGGCGCGCGTAGGCGCTGATCTCGTACTGGGCGTACCCGGCGTCGGCGAGCAGGGCCTGGCAGCGCTCCTGCATGTCCCAGGCCACGTCCTCGTCGGGCAGGCCCTGCGGCGGGCGCGCCGCGAACACGGTGTTGGGTTCGAGGGTGAGCTGGTAATGGCTGATGTGCGCCGGCTGCAGCGCGAACGCGCGCTCGAGATCGCGTTCGGCCATCGCCGGCGTCTGTCCGGGCAACGCATACATCAGATCGAGATTGAAGTTGTCGAAACCGGCGTCCTGCGCCAGCTTCACCGCGGCCTCGGCCTGACCGCTGTCGTGGATGCGGCCGAGCCGCTGCAGGCAGCCGTCGTCGAAACTCTGGATGCCGAAGGAAATGCGATTGACCCCGGCGGCGCGGTAATCCTCGAAACGGCCGTGCTCGGCGGTGCCGGGATTGGTCTCGAGCGTGATCTCGCAGCCCGGCGCGAAGCGCAGCCGCGCGCTGGCGCCCTGCAGGAACCGGTCGATCGCCGCCGCCGGAAACAGGCTGGGCGTGCCGCCGCCGAAGAACACGCTGTGCACGGTACGTCCCCAGGCCAGCGGCAGATCGAAATCCAGATCGGCCAGCAGCGCATCGACATAGGGCTCGAACGGCGGCCCGCCGCCCCGGCCGTCCCGGTCGCGGTACTCGTGCGAATTGAAATCGCAGTACGGGCATTTGCGCACGCACCACGGCAGATGCACGTACAGCGACAGCGGCAACAGACCGAGCATCAACCGCTCCGCAGCACGGTCGGAAGTCGTGCCCGCAGCAGCGCCAGCGCGCGACCGCGATGACTGACGCGGTGCTTGATCGCGGCGTCGAGTTCGGCGGCGCCGATGCCGCGTTCGAGGTCGAAGAACACCGGGTCGTAGCCGAAGCCGCCGCTGCCGCGCGGCGCATCGAGGATGCGGCCTTCCCAGACCCCTTCGGCGATCAGCGGCTGCGGATCGTCGGCATGGCGCAGCAGCGCGAGCACGCAGACGAAGCGCGCCGTGCGCCGCGTCCCGGGCACCTCGCGCAAAGCCGCGAGCAGTTTGGCGTTGTTGGCGGCGTTGTCGCCGTGGACGCCGGCGTAGCGCGCGCTGTACAGCCCGGGCGCGCCGCCCAGCGCGTCGACGCAGATCCCGGAGTCGTCGCCCAGCGCCGGCAACCCGGTGGCGCGCGCGGCGTGACGCGCCTTGAGGATCGCGTTCTCGACGAAGCTCAGCCCGGTCTCGTCGGCGTCGCGCACGCCGAATTCGGATTGCGCATGCAGTTCGATATCGAGATCGCCGAGCAATGCACGCAGTTCCGCGAGCTTGCCCGGATTGCCGCTGGCGAGGACCAGTTTCATGGGCTCGACCTTCCTGCGCGAAGCTCCAGCAGATCCCACTTGTTGCCGTAGGGATCGACGAACACCGCGACCGTCCCGTAGTCCTCCTCGCGCGGCGCTTCGAGAAAACGGACGCCCTTCGCGAGCATCGCCGGGTGATCGCGCCGGAAATCGTCGGTGTGCAGAAAGAAGCCGACGCGGCCGCCGGTCTGGTCGCCGATCCGCGTCCGCTGGGCCTCGTTCGCGGCCTGCGCCAGCAGCAGGCCGGTCTCGGCGCCGGGTGGCGCGACCACCACCCAGCGCTTGGCCGGATTGCCGGGCACCGCGCCGAGCGCGCGATCCTCGCGCAGATCGAAGCCGAGCGCGTTCACGTAGAAGTCGATGGCGCGGTCGTAATCGTCGACCACCAGCGCGGCGCAGCCGATGTGCCGGTGCATCGCCCGCCTCAGCCGTCCAGCGCCGCGCGCTGGGCCGCGAACAGTTCGGCGATGCCCTGCTCGGCGAGATCCAGCAGCGCATCGAGTTCGCCGCGACGGAAGGCATGCCCCTCGGCGGTGCCCTGCACCTCGATGAAGCCGCCGCCGTCGTTCATCACCACATTCATGTCGGTATCGCAATCGCTGTCTTCGGCGTAATCCAGGTCCAGCACCGGAACGCCGCGATATACGCCGACCGACACCGCGGCGACCGCGCCATGGATCGGATCGCGCGCGATCTCCCTGCGCGTCTGCAGCCAGCGCACCGCATCGACCAGCGCGACATAGGCGCCGGTGATCGCCGCTGTGCGGGTGCCGCCGTCGGCCTGCAGCACGTCGCAGTCGAGGGTGATGGTGCGTTCGCCGAGCGCGCCGCGATCGACGCAGGCGCGCAGGGCGCGGCCGATCAGGCGCTGGATCTCCAGGGTGCGCCCGCCCTGCTTGCCGCGCGCGGCTTCGCGATCGCTGCGGCTGTGGGTGGCGCGCGGCAGCATGCCGTATTCGGCGGTCACCCAGCCCTCGCCCTTGCCGCGCAGGAACGCCGGCACCTTGTTGTCGACGCTGGCGGTGCACAGCACCCGGGTGTCGCCGAAGGCGACCAGCACCGAACCCTCGGCATGCCGGGTGTAGCCGCGCTGGATGCGCACCTCGCGCAATTGCTCGGGGGTGCGACCACTGGGACGGACGATGCTCATGCGCGGGGGACCTCGGGAAAGCCCGGCAGTCTACCATCCGCCGCCTGGCGGCCCGGCGCCCCGGCCATCGCGCCGGCGCACAAGGCGCCGTCGATAGCGGACAATGGCGCCCCGCCGTTCCGGGCGGACCCGATCGTTCGAGGAGTGTCCATGATCCGCAGTATGACCGCCTTCGCCGCCGGCGAACGCCAGACCCCCTGGGGCACGCTCGGCTGCGAGCTGCGCGCCGTGAACCATCGGTTCCTCGAAGTCGGCGTGCGTCTGCCCGACGATCTGCGCGCGGTCGAACCGGCGCTGCGCGAGCGCATCGCGTCGCGACTCTCGCGCGGCAAGCTCGAACTGGGCTTCCGTCTGCGCGGCGACGATCGCGACGACGCGCTGCAGCTCAACCCCGCGCGCGTGGCGCAACTGGCCACGCTCGGCCGCAATCTGCAGGAACACTTTCCGGCGATGCGCGTGGACATGACCGAACTGCTGAAATTCCCGGGCGTCCTGCAGACGCACGCCGAGGATCCGGCGGCGCTGCACGCCGAGGCGCTGACCCTGCTCGACGAGGTGCTGAACGAGTTCGTCGAAGCGCGCGAACGCGAAGGCGGCAAGCTGGCGGCGGTGATCCTGGAGCGGGTCGACGCGATCGCGAAACACGCCGCCGACGCGCGCACGCTGATGCCGGCGATCCGCGTGGGCCAGAAGCAGAAGCTCGAAAAGCGGCTCGCCGATCTGCCGCAACCGCTGGATCCTGGCCGGTTCGAACAGGAACTGGTGCTGGCGCTGCAGAAGCTCGACGTGGACGAGGAACTCGATCGCCTCGACAGCCACATCGCCGAGCTGCGGCGCGTGCTGAAGCAGAAGGAATCGGCGGGTCGCCGCCTGGACTTCCTGCTGCAGGAATTCAACCGCGAGGCCAACACCTTCGGCTCCAAGTCGGTCGATGCGCGCACTTCGGCGCTGGCGGTGGAGCTGAAGGTGCTGATCGACCAGATCCGCGAGCAGGCGCAGAACATCGAATGAGCGCGGACGACACCGGTATCGGTCTGGTCGTGCTGTATCGCTGGCGTCTGCATCCCGGCAGCGAGGACGATTTCGTCCGCGCGTGGCGCGAAGTGACAGAAACCCTGCTGCGGCGCGGTTCCTGCGGCTCGCGCCTGCACCGCGGCGACGACGGCCTGTGGTACGGCTGCGCGCAATGGCCCGACGCGGCGACCCGCGATGCGGCGGCGGGCGCGGCCGATCCCTCGGTGTACGCGCGCATGGCCGCCTGCATCGTGGAGTCGCTGCCCGAGATCGCGCTGACGCCGGTGGCGGACCTGCTGCGCCTGCCGCACAATCTCCCGCCCGGATGACCCACCGGCCCCACGACACGGACCAGCAGACGGACCCAGCCATGCGCGGAACCCTCTTCATCGTCGCTGCGCCTTCCGGGGCCGGCAAGTCCAGCATCGTCAACGCCTGCCTGGCGCGGTATCCGGAGATCGCGCTCTCGATCTCCTTCACCTCGCGCGGCATGCGCCCGGGCGAGCGCCACGCCCAGCACTACCACTTCGTCAGCGAGGCCGAATTCCGGCGCATGATCGAGGCCGGCGATTTCTTCGAATGGGCCAACGTGCACGGCGATCTCAAGGGCACCGCGCGGCAGTCGGTGGAGCCGCAGCTCGCCGCCGGCCGCGATGTGCTGCTCGAGATCGACTGGCAGGGCGCGCAGCAGGTGCGCAGGTATGTGCCCGACGCGGTCGGCATCTTCATCCTGCCGCCGTCGCGGCAGGCGCTGGAGGACCGCATGCGCAAACGCGGCCAGGACAGCGAGGAGACCATCGCCCGCCGACTCGCCAACGCGCGCGAGGAAATGTCGCATTTCCGCGAGTTCGACTACGTGATCGTCAACGAGGTGTTCGAGCGCGCGGTCGACGAGATGTGCGCGATCTTCACCGCCAGCCGCCTGCGTCGCGACATGCAGGCGCAGCGGCATGCGGCGATGATCGAGGAACTGCTGCGCTGAGCGCGGCGCTGAGGATTCACTCGCCCGCGAGCCAGCGGCAGCGCAGATCCGACATCCGACGCTCGGGGCGTGCGCGCCGGAACACGAACAGCGTCGATCCCGGCCCGAAGTCGTCCTCGACGCAGGTTTCGGCGTGGAGCGGCGCGATGCCGGGCAGCGCGATGCGATGGAAGCGCGTGCGGCCGGCGTCCATGGCCTCGGCTTCGAGCACGACCTGCGCCTGCGGGGCCTGCGCGCGCAGCACCGCCGCAGGGTCATCGCTCGGGAAGAACTTCACCACGACCAGTTCTTCGACCCGTACGGCGTCGCCGTTCAACGTGAATCCGGACTCGCCTTCATTGCCGAAGCGCAGGCCGTCGTCGGCATCGGGCAGTTCGACATCGCCGAAGCCCAGCAGCAACAGCCGGCCCGAGCGCGAGAAGCGCAGACCGGGATCGGCCACCTCGGGCGTCTCCACCGGGACCGGGTCGTGCCAGTGCACGCCGTCGAGGCGGTCGTAGGCCTGCCAGGCGACACCGGCCTCGCCTGCGAACACGAGCAACAGGGCGTTCAGGGCGGACATGCGGCTCGATCGGCAGGCGGTTGCGGAACGGACGGACACATCCTGATCGGTACGGCCGGGAAATCAAACCCTGCCGGATGGGACCGGACACGATAAAACCGGACACGCGAGCGCTGCGGTTGCGGCAGGGTCGGAACAGGAGGAAAGCGGTCCGGTCCTGCCGCGTACAGTGCGGCGTCACGGCGGGAGGCGTGGGCCGGTGGCCGGACGGCGAGCCGCCGCGGGCCGGGCCCTGACGCCGTCACGTCGCGATCGACGCCCGCTCGCGGTCCGCGCCCATCGAATCCCCGCGTGGAATTGCGGCAGGCATCCGCCGGGCGCGAGGGCTCCGCACCGCGTGAGCGCGGACGGAAGCACCTTCGACGTCTCGACGGATACGCCCGGCGCGCGACGTCCGGCACACAGGGGGGATGCCGGTGGGCGCAGCGCGACCGCCCCGGCCGGAGACCGGGGGCGTGGGCTGGACGGGGTGGGCGAAAACGGCGGGAGCGCGGAAGACATCGCTCCCGGTGGGAATCCACCAACGGCGGC
>JBIJAD010000393.1:0-3579 GCA_044345955.1 Lysobacteraceae bacterium | reverse complement strand
GCCGCGCGCAGATTGCCCAGCAGCAGGAACAGCACCGCGATCACCAGCAGCGCGCCTTCGAGCAGGTTCTTGCGCACGGTCTCGATGGTGCGGTCGACCAGTTCGGTGCGGTCGTACACCGCGTGCGCGCGCACGCCCTCCGGCAGATGCCGGTCGATCTCGTCGAGCTTGCCTGCAGCGCGCTGCGCGACCGCGCGGCTGTTCTCGCCGACCAGCATGAACACGGTACCGAGCACCACTTCCCGGCCGTCCTTGGTCGCGGCGCCGGTGCGCAGCTCGCTGCCTTCGCCGATCCCGGCGATGTCGCGCACCCGCAGCGGCAGGCCGTCGCGGGTCGCGACCACGATCTGGGCGATGCCTTCGGCGTCCGCGACCTGGCCCGGCACGCGGATCAGGTACTGCTCGCCCGATCGCTCGATGTAGCCGGCGCCCGCGTTCGCGTTGTCGCGGCCGACCGCGTCGAGCACGTCGCGCATCGTCAGCCCGTAGGCCAGCAGCTTCGCCGGGTCGGGAGTGACGTGGAACTGGCGCACGTAGCCGCCGACCGTGTTGACCTCGGTGACGCCCTTCAGATGGCGCAACTGCGGGCGCACGACCCAATCCTGCAGCGTGCGCAGCTCGGTCGCGGTCCACGGTTCGCCGTCCGGGTTCTTCGCGCCCGGCTCGGCCTCCACGGTGTACATGAAGATCTCGCCAAGGCCTGTGGCGATCGGTCCCAGCGTCGGCTCGATGCCGTCAGGCAATTGCGCCGCCGCCTGCTGCAGGCGCTCGGCCACTTGCTGGCGCGCGAAGTAGAGGTCGGTGCCGTCCTCGAACACCACCGTGACCTGCGACAGGCCGTAGCGCGAGATCGAGCGGGTGTACTGCAGGCGCGCAAGGCCCGCCAACGCGGTCTCGACCGGAAAGGTCACGCGCTGCTCGGCTTCCAGCGGCGAATAGCCGGGCGCCTCGGTGTTGATCTGGACCTGGACGTTGGTGATGTCCGGGACGGCGTCGATCGGCAGGCGGCCGTAGTTCCACAAGCCCAGCGCCGAGAGACCGGCGACCAGCAGCAGGACCAGCCATCGGTGCGCGATGCACGCGCGGATGATGCGTTCGAGCATGGCGGCGGTCTCAGTGGTCGTGGCTGGCGCCGGACTTCTCGATGTCGGCGCGGATCAGATAACTCTGCTCGGTCACGTAGGCGGTGCCCGGCTTCAGACCGCCCAGGACTTCGGCCCATTCGCCGTCGCGATCGCCCAGTTCGAGCATGCGGACTTCGTAGGTGTCGCCGACTTTCGCGAACACCACCGTGAAATCGCGGAACCGCTGCAGGCCGGATTCGCGCACCGCCAATGGCGCTTCGCGCGCGCCGATCGTCACCTCCGCGGAGACGGTCATGCCCGGACGCCAGCGTCCGGCCGGATTGGCGATGCCGGCGCGCGCCACCACGCTCTGACCGCGGGTCGCCAGCGGCAGCAGGGTCTCGATCTTCGCGGTGTCCTCGGCGTCGCCGGTCGCGGATCGGATACGCACTTCCTGACCGACGGCGAGTCTTTCGGCATCGCGGCCGATCGCGTGCAGTTCGACCCAGACCTCGCCCAGGTTCGCCAGTTCGATCAGGGTGTTGTCGTTCGCGACATCGCCGATGTTGGTGTTGCGGGCGAGGACGATGCCATCGAACGGCGCCGTCACCGGATAGGTCCGCATGCTCTCGTTGCCTTCGACGACGACGAGGGTCTGGCCGCGCCGCACCTGTTGGCCCTCGCGCACCGGCACCGCGCGCACGATGCCCGGGAAACGCGCCTTGATCTGCGCATGCCGGTTCTGGTCCAGCGTCACCCGGCCCATCAGTTGCACGGTGTCGCGGATCACGCCGCTGCCGGCGTTCTCGGTCCTCACGCCGGCTTCCTTCGCGATCGCGTCGGGAATGGTCGTGCGGCCTTCGTGGGAATCGTAGGCCCAGGCGTGCGCCCTGCCGGCGTGCTCTGCCGTGACCTTCACGTCGAACGAATGCGGTTCGCCGACCACGCCGTCGCCGCGCAGATAGTCGCCTTCAGGTTTGAAACGGAAGCGATTGGCCTCGCCGTCGAGACGCTTGAGTTCGATCGTCGCGCGCACCTCGCCGGGCGACAGCGGTTTGCCGTCGCGATAGGCGTACAGGCGATATTCCGGCGGCACGTTGGTCTCGAAGATCGTCACTTCCAGCGCGAAGTCGCCGTCGCGCAGCATCCGGCCGCGATGCGGGCCGCGCTCGAATTCCGCGGCGGCGTGTTCGCCGTGTCCGCCCTGGTCGTCGTGCGCATGATCGTCGTGCGCGCCGCAGGCGGCCAACACGAGGCACAGCGCAAGGGTCGAGAGCATGCGGTTCATGGTGCGGTCTCCGGGACGACGGCGACGAGGCGTTGCACCTCGATCAGCAGCAGGTGATAGCGGGCGGCGGCGTCGACGCTGCGCCGACGCAGTTCGAACAGGGTGATCTGGGCCTGGGCGACGGATACGAATGAGAAACGACCGGCCTCGAAGCCGCGTCGGGTGAACGCCAGCGCCTGCTCGGCCTTCGGGATCATCTTCTTCTGCAGCGATTCGTGCTCGGTGCGCGCGTGCAGCAGTTCCTGGTATCTCTCGAACAACTGCTGATGACGCTCGATGCGATCGGCTTCGCGACGGGCGTCGAGCGCGGCGAGTTCGGCGTCGGCCTCGGCGACCGACAGCCCTGCGCGCCGACGGCTGCCCAACGGCACCGACACCGACATCACCAGGCCCTGGTCGTCCAGCGCTTCCAGCCGGCGCACGCCCAGACTCACGTGCAGATCCGGATGCGCCGAGGCTTCGGCCAGCCGTCGACGGGCAGCGATGCTCTCCGCTTCCAGTCGCGCGGCGCGCTGCGGGGCGCCGTCCGGAAATCGCGCTGCCAGGGCCTCGAAGCTGTCGACCGCCGGCAGCGGCGCCAGATCGCCGGCGACCGCGTCGAAGTCGGGGGTGAGCGCGCCCCAGCTCGCGGCCAGGGTCAATCGCGCGCTGGCCAGTTCGTGCTCGGCGTGCTCGCGCTCCAGTTCGGCCTCGGCCACCGCGATCTCCGCCGCAAGCAGATCGGATTCGGGATTGCGCGCCGCGGCCACCCAGCCGGCGACTTCGCGCCGCGTGCGCTCCGCCAGCGCGACCTGTTCGCGCGCGGCCCGCAATCTCGCCTGATCGGCCAGCACCTCGACGTAGCGGGCGCGAGTGCGGCTTTCCACCTCCTGCCGCGTGGCGGCCGTCGCATGCAGGCGACGCGCCACTTCGGCATCGCCCAGCGAGACCCGCGCGGCCTGTTTGCCGCCCAACTCGATGGTCCGGCCGATGCGCACGGTCGTTTCCGCCGAGCGTACGCCGCCGAGCGTGCCGCTGCCGGCGACGTTCTCGAGATCCCCGCCAACGACATACGGCGGCGGCAGGGCCTCGCGCCGGGCCCGCGCTCGGGCGGCCTCCAGCTCGGCGGATTCCGCCGCCAGGGCGGGATGGGCCGCGACCGTGCGGGCGAGGGCATCGTCCAGGGACAGGGATTCGGTGGCATGCCCGGGCAGGGCGATGCCGCAGGCCCCGGCCAGGGCCAGGGCA
>JBIJAD010000394.1:0-3579 GCA_044345955.1 Lysobacteraceae bacterium | reverse complement strand
GCGCGGTGTTGAGCCCGGCGAAACCGCCGCCGACGATGCACACCTCGGCGTCGACACGTCCCTCCAGCGACGCACGTCGCGGGACCGCACCGATCGATGCGCGATACCAGGTCTCAGCGCGGGCATCCGCGGCCGACGTCATGCGCAGGGCGCGCTCAGTCCAGATCGACGACGCCCAGTTCGCTCAGGGCGTTCTGCATCATGCCGCGGGCGGCGTCGCTGAGTTTCTCGTGGTCGAGCGCGTAGCGGATCGTCGCCTCGATCAGCCCCAGATGGGTGCCGCAGTCGAAGCGCGTGCCCTGGAAACGATAGGCGTGGACCGGACTGCGCGCCAGCAGCGCCGCGATCGCGTCGGTGAGCTGGATTTCGCCGCCGGCGCCCGGCCTGGTCTTTTCCAGCAGTTCGAAGATCGCGCCGTCGAGCACATAACGGCCGACCACCGCGAGCGTGCTCGGCGCCACCTCGGGCCGGGGCTTCTCGACGATCTCGCGGATGGGCGCGCTGCGACCGACGAACTTCCCGGTGGCGACGATGCCGTAGCTGGCGGTCTGTTCGCGCGGGACGTCCTGCACCGCGATCACGCTGGCGCCGTCGGCTTCGGCCGCATCGGCCATCTGCTTCAGCGCACCGGGACCCCGGTTCCAGATCAGATCGTCGGGCAGCAGCACCGCGAAGGGTTCGTCGCCGACGATGGCTTTGGCGCACAACACCGCATGACCGAGCCCCAGCGCTTCGGCCTGGGTCACGAACACCGCGCGCACATGCGGCGGCAGCACGTTGCGCACCAGCTCCAGTTGTTCGGTTTTGCCCGAGCGCTCGAGCTTCTGTTCCAGCTCGTAGGCCTTGTCGAAGTAATCGGCGACTGAATGCTTGTAACGGTTGGTGACGAAGATCAGGGTGTCGCAACCGGCCTCGATCGCTTCATCGACCGCATACTGGATCAGCGGCCGATCCACGATCGGCAGCATCTCCTTGGGCACGGTCTTGGTCGCCGGAAGGAATCGGGTGCCGAGCCCGGCGACCGGGAACACGGCTTTGCGGATACGGGCCATCGCTGCCTAGAGTCAGGTCTTGCGCGCATTGCGCGCGGGGAATGCTACCACCGTCGACGCATGCGCATGCGCGGCCTCGCCGCCTTCGTTCGGCACGAACTCCGGCACCGCCTCGCGCAGGGTCGCGGCGAGAGTGTCAAGATCGTAGCTGGCGCAGGACTCGCGCATCTGCAGCAGGGCCGCGGCGATGGCCTCCACCGACACTTGGCGCGGCGCGGCCTGCAGGATCTTCGGATGCGAGGTCGGACGATAGCGTTCGTCGGCGTGGAAAAGGGTTTCGTGCAGTTTCTCGCCGGGACGCAGGCCGGTGTAGAGGATCGCGATGTCGCGACCCGGCTGTTTGCCGGCGAGCCGGATCATCTGCTCGGCGAGCAGCCGGATCGACACCGGTTCGCCCATGTCGAGGGTATACACCGCCTGCTGCGAACCGATCGCCGACGCCTGCAGGATCAACTGGCAGGCTTCCGGAATGGTCATGAAGAAACGGGTGACGGCCGGATCGGTCACGGTCACCGGGCCGCCGCTGCGGATCTGTTCGCGGAACAGCGGCACCACGCTGCCGGCGGAATCGAGCACGTTGCCGAAGCGCACGGTGACGAAACGGGTCGAGCGCGGATCGGTCAGGGTCTGACAGAGCATTTCCGCCAGACGCTTGGTCGCGCCGAGGACGTTCACCGGGTCGACCGCCTTGTCGGTGGAGATCAGCACGAAGGTGCCGACCCCGGCGGCGACGCTTTCGCGGGCCACGGTCTCGGTCGCCAGCACGTTGTTGCGCACGGCCTCGCGCAGTTGCGTCTCCAGCAGCGGCACCTGCTTGTAGGCCGCGGCGTGGAACACCGCATCCGGGTTGATGCGGCCGAACGCGTGGCGGATCACCGCCGGATCGCCGCAGTCGCCGAGAATCGGCGCCAGTTCGATATCGGGGAAATCGCGACGCAGGCGCATCTCGGTGGTGATCAGCGCCAATTCGTCGATCTCGACCAGCGCGATCCGGCTGGCGCCGTGTCGCGCGCACTGCCGGCACAGCTCCGAGCCGATCGAACCGCCGGCGCCGGTGACCAGTACGCTGCGTCCGCCCAGCCAGTCGCGCATCGCCTTCCAGTCGGGCACCACCGGGGCGCGCCCGAGCAGGTCCTCGATCGCGACCTCCTTCAACTCGCCGGGCAACGAACGGCCTTCGAGAATGTCGTCGAGCCGCGGCACCATCCGGAACGGCAGCCCGGTGCGCTCGCAGGCTTCGATCACCCGGCGCATGCGCTGCGCATCCAGGGAAGGCATCGCGATCACCAGCAGCTTGGCCGCGGTTTCCGGCGCGATCCGGGTCACGTCCTCGATCCGGCCCAGCACCGGCACACCGTGCAGATGACTGCCGCGCAGCTTGGCCGCATCGTCGAGGAAACCGACCGGCTGGTAGGCGCCGGTCCGGCGCAGATCGCGCACCACCGCCTCGCCGGCCTGGCCGGCGCCGAGGATCAGGACCCGCACCGCGGCGCGGTCGTTGTTGATCCGGCCGTGATCCTTCCAGGAGCGGTACATCAGCCGCGGCGCACCGAGCATCAGGCTGATCGCGAACGGATACATGACCAGCACCGATCGCGGCGCCTGGTCGAGACGGTTGTAGATGAACAGCACCAGCAGGATCGCGAGCAGGCCGAACATGCTCGCCTTGAGGATGTTGAGCAGATCGGGGACGCTGGCGAAGCGCCAGACGCCGCGATAAAGCCCGACCTGCCAGAAGACCAGCCCCTGGGCGACCAGGACCAGCAGCGCATCGGTGGACCACAGCGGTGGCCGCGTGGCGTTGTCGAGCATGGCGTAACGGAACTGCACCAGGGCGGTCCAACACAGCCAGACCATGCACAGATCATGCAGGACGATGGTCGTACGGGGCCAGGCGGCGGCCAGACGATCGGTCAATGTGCTCATGCGCCCTCTTCCCCTTTCGCCATGCCGTTGCGCCGGCGCAGCCCGAACCACACCGCGCTGCCCACGACCCACCAGCCCGTCACCGCGATCGCGATCCCTGCCCTCTCCCCCCTCGTCAACCAGAGCATCAACCCGCAGGCCACCAACGTCCACAACGCATAACCCGACGTCGTCGGCGCATGACGCCCGGCGCGTCGAGCCCAGCGTTGATAGACGTGACCGACATGCGGCGTCCACCAGCGCTCCCCGCCCAGCACCCGCGCCCCGAGGGTGTAGCCGGCGTCGATCAGGAAGGCGCTCAAGGGCAGCAGCGCAAGCGGCCAGACCGCGACCGGCGCGGCGTCGAGGGCCAGACCGGCCAGCAACGCCACCCCGAACCCGAGCGTTCCACTGCCCGCATCGCCGAGAAAAATCCGTGCTTTGGGGAAGTTGAACGGCAGGAAACCCAAGAGTGACCCGATCAGAGCCAACCCCAGATGAATCGACAGGACGCTTCCGGCCCAGACTGCGAACGCGGTCGCGACCAGCACCGCCTGGCTCGCCGCGAGCCCATCGATGCCATCCATGAAGTTCCAGATGTTGACCAGTACCAATGACAGGA
>JBIJAD010000073.1:0-13090 GCA_044345955.1 Lysobacteraceae bacterium | reverse complement strand
CAATCAGGAGCTGTCGCCGCCATGTCCCCACGATTTCCCGACACCCTTCCCCACGGCCTGCGCCGGCTCGCCCTGCCGGCGCTGTTGGCCCTGTCCCTCGCCGCGCCTGTTGCGGCCCTCGCACAGCAGCCCGCGGCCGCGCCGGGCCAGGGTCAGCCGGCGGCGGGTTATCGCGAACCGGCGCCCGAGCTGAAGGCGATCGTGGACGCACCGCGTCCGCCGCAGATCTCGCTCAGCCCGCAGCGCGATCTGATCGCGCTGCAGCAGGTGCCGCCGCTGCCTTCGATCGCGCTGGTCGCCCAGCCGGAACTGAAGCTGGCCGGACTGCGCCTCAACCCGCGCAGTTATTCGCCCAGCCGCTTCTCGTTCGCGACCGACCTGTGGCTGATGGAGGTCGCCACCGGCAGGGAGAGCCGCATCGACGGCCTGCCGTCGCCGCTGTCGCTGGCCTCGGTGTCGTGGTCGCCGGATCAGAAGTATCTCGCCCTGAACCAGCTCGACCCCAATACCGGCAGCAATGCGCTGTGGCTGGTCGACGTGAACGCGCGCAAGGCGCGGCGTCTGCTCGATCAGTCGCTGAATACGGTGACCGGCGGCATCCGCTGGATGCCCGACAGCCGGCATCTGCTGGTGCATCTGCGGGTCGGGCAGGGCGGCGCCCCGCAGGCGGAGATCGTGCCGGCCGGCCCCAATACCCAGGAAGTGCGCGGCGGCGGCGCGGTGCGCCAGTTGCGCACCTTCCAGGACATGCTGCGCAACCCCGGCGACGAGCGCATTTTCGAGCACTACATGCGGGTGCAGCCGGCGCTGGTGAGCGTGGACGGCAAGGTCCGCAACATCGGCAAGCCCGATCTGTACATGGGGCTGGCGCCGTCGCCGGACGGCAAGCATCTGCTGGCGCAGCGGATCGAACGGCCGTATTCCTACGTGGTGCCGGCGATCTTCTTCCCGCGCCGGATCGAAGTGCTGAACCTCGACGGCAAGGTGCTGCATCAGGTCGCGAAGCTGCCGCTGTTCGAGGGTCTGCCCAGCGGCAACGACGCTGTGACCACCGGCGTGCGCAGCATCGGCTGGCGCAGCGACGCGCCGGCCACCCTGGTGTGGGCCGAGGCCCAGGACGGCGGCGATCCGTCGAAGCAGGTCGAGATCCGCGACCATGTGCTGATGCAGACCGCGCCCTTCGACAAGCCGCCGGTGGTACTGGCGAAGCTGGGCAGCCGCTACGCCGGCGTGGAGTGGGGCCGCGGCGACGTGGCGCTGCTCGGCGAATACTGGTGGAAGACGCGCAAGGTCAAGAGCTGGAAGATCGCCCCGGACGCGCCGCAGACCGCGCCGGCGCTGGTGTTCGAAGGCTCCAGCGAAGACCGCTACAACGACCCCGGTTCGCCGGTCAGCACCCGCGACGAGAACGGTTTTCCGCGGCTGTTGTTCAGCGCCGACGGCAAGCACATCTACCTGATCGGCGCCGGCGCCTCGCCCGAGGGCGATCGCCCGTTCCTGGACCGCTGGAATCTGCAGGACAACAGCAAGCAGCGCCTGTTCCGCTCCGAAGCGCCGTACTACACCACGGTCGCCGCGGTGCTGGATGCGGAGGCGGCGAAGGTGCTGATCTCGCGCGAATCGCCGACCGAGCCGGCGAACTTCTATCGTCTGGATCTGGCCGGCAAGGGCCAGCCGGTGGCGCTGACGAAGTTCGAGCATCCCACGCCGCAGCTCAGGGACGTGAAGAAGGAGCAGATCCGCTACCGCCGCAAGGACGGCGTCGAGCTGACCGGCACCCTGTATCTGCCGCCGGGCTTCGAGCCGGGCCGCGACAAGCCGCTGCCGCTGCTGATGTGGGCCTATCCGGCCGAGTTCAAATCCGCGCAGGCCGCCTCGCAGGTCACCGATTCGCCGTACCGCTTCAACGCCATCGGCTACTGGGGGCCGCATCCGTTCCTGGCCCGCGGCTATGCGGTGCTGGACGACCCGTCGATGCCGATCGTGGGCGAGGGCGACAAGGAGCCGAACGACACCTTCCTGCCGCAGTTGATCGCCAGCGCCGAGGCCGCGATCGACGAGGTGGTGCGCCGCGGCGTGGCCGACCGCGAACGGATCGCGATCGGCGGCCATTCCTACGGCGCGTTCATGACCGCCAACCTGCTCGCGCACAGCCGTCTGTTCAAGGCCGGCATCGCCCGCAGCGGTGCCTACAACCGCACCCTCACCCCGTTCGGTTTCCAGGCCGAGGAGCGAAACTTCTGGGCGGCGAAGGACACCTACCAGACGATGTCGCCGTTCAACTACGCCGAGAACATCAAGGATGCGCTGCTCATCATCCACGGCGAGGAGGACAACAACACCGGCACCTTCCCGATCCAGAGCGAACGCATGTTCGCCGCGGTCAAGGGGCTGGGCGGCACCGCGCGGCTGGTGATGCTGCCGAAGGAATCCCACGGCTACCGCGCCCGCGAATCGATCCTGCACATGCTGGCCGAGACCGACGCGTGGCTGGAGGAGTTCGTGAAGAACGCCGGGCCCGCCGCCGCGCCGGCGCCGGCCCCCGCAGCGGCCGCGGCCACGAAGCCCTGATCCGTGGACGGCCGGCGCGCGCGGTGCGCGCCGGCCTGATAGTCTGGCGCCGCATCGCCCCGGGCAGGGGCGGCGCGGCGGTCGCGATGGACGCGGGCCATGTCGCGACGCGGGGGTGTGCGGTCCGCAGGAGCGTTCCCACAGGAGTCCATGCCATGCGACATGCCCTTCTCACCGCGTTCTCCGCTCTCGTTCTCGCCTTCGGGCTGCAGCCCGCGCCCGCACGGGCCCAGGTCATTCTCGATCCGCCGCCGGATGCCGGTTTCTACGAATGCTCGTCCGCGCTCGAAGGCCACGTCATGCGTTACGCCGTGGGCTGGCCGCCGAACCAGACCGTCTACGTGTTCGTCTGCGCCGGCGGTTCGTGGGTGCTGATCGATATCGAGTACTACTGAATCGGGTTTGCGCGAGACCGTGCGCCGGCACCGCCCGTGGCGGTGCCGGTCCCCGCCGCGGGACGCAGCGGTGCGCGCACGGCGCCGAACCGCGAGCGGGGCGGGGCTATGCTGCGGCTCCGTTCCGTCGGTGTTCCGGCATGTCGCGTCGTTCGCGGTCGTCTTCGGTGCTCCCCGCCGTCGTTCTCGATGCCGGCCGCTGCCGATGTGCCTGATCGCGCTCGCCTGGCGGATGCATCCGCGTTACCGGTTGGCGCTGGCGGCCAATCGCGACGAATTCCACGAGCGACCGACGCTGCCGCTGTCGCCGTGGCCGGACGCGCCGGGGGTGATCGGCGGCCGTGATGCGCTGCACGGCGGCGGATGGCTGGCGTTGCGCGGCGCGCGGCTGGCGGCGGTGACCAATGTCCGCCGCCCCGGAGCGCCGCAGGGGCGTTCGCGCGGTGCCCTGGTCGCCGGCTTCGTGCAGGGCGAGGCACCGGCGCAGACTGCGCTGGATGCGCTCGCGAGCGAGGCCGGCGACTACTCGCCATTCAATCTGCTGCTGCACGACGGCGACGCGCTCGCCTTCGCCAGCAACATGCCGGGCTTCGCCGCGCGTCCGCTGACGCCGGGATTGCACGGCGTGTCCAACGGTGCGCTGGACGCGCCCTGGCCGAAGACCGAAACCCTGATGGCGCGTCTGGATCTCTGGCTGCAGGCGCAGCGCGATGCGCGATCCTCGGAGGCCCGATCCCCGGATGAGAAGGCGCCCGACCTGTCGTCGTTGTTCGATGCGCTCGCCGACACCACGCCCGCGCCCGATGCGGTGCTGCCGGACACCGGCGTCGGTCTGGAGCGCGAGCGCTTCCTCTCGCCGGCGTTCATCGCGAATGCCCGTTACGGCACCCGCGCCAGCACGGTGGTCCTGATCGCCACCGATCATGCCTGGGTGGTGGAACGCCGATTCGGCCCCGACGCTGTGGCCCTGGGCGAGACCGCGCTGCGGATCGCGCTTCCGGGCTGATCGCCGCGCTGCGCGGGCAGCCGTGTGTCCCGGCCGTCGCCGGGGGCGGTATCGGCGGACGATACCCGCCGAGGCTCCGGCCGCGACGGCAGGGGGCCGCGGTTGCTTTTTGTCGGCGCATCGGGAAGGCTGCCGGCGTGTCTGTTCAGCCCGGTCCCCGCGACCGGCCGTGACGGACGGGGGCAGCGCCGCACGAGGGCGGCATCGGATGGACGATCTGGCCGGAATCCTGACCCTGTTGGCGCTGGTGCTGTTGTCGGTGCCGATCCTGTTGGTGGTGGCGCTGGTCAAGATCGGCAACGCCAGGCGCCGCATCGATGGGCTGGAGCGCGAACTGGAGCAGGTCCAGGACCGCGTCCGCCTGATCGAAGACCGCAACGAAGCCTCGATCGCCGCCGCAGCGGTCGCCCGCGCCGCGTCCGTGGCGGCCGCACCCGCACCCTTTGCCGCGCCACCTTCCGATGGCATTGCCGCCCCGGCCGCCGCCATCGTCGCCGCCTCGCCGCCGACTCCGGTGGACATCGCCCCGCCGCCGGCCCGCCCCGTCGCGGTCGAAGCCGCGGCACCGCCGTCGCCGGCCCCGGCGATGCCGCCGCCGCTGCCGCCGGCTGCCGCCGTCCGCGCCGCCGCACCTGCGGCCACCGTTTCGGCGCCGCCGCCGCGCCCGCAGCCGTCCGCGACCCCGCCGCAGCCGCCGGCCAGCGATGTTTTCGGCGACTTCGCCGACCGTGTGCGTCGCTGGTTCACCGAGGGCAATGTACCGGTGAAGATCGGCATGATCGTGCTGCTGGCCGGCGTCGCCGCGCTGCTGAAATACGCCAACGATCAGGGCTGGATGCGGGTGCCGATGGAACTGCGTTACGCCGGCATCGCCGCGGCCGCGCTCGCCGGGTTGGTGTTCGCCTGGCGCCAGCGCGACACCCGGCGCACCTTCGCCCTGTCGCTGCAGGGCGGCGCGATCGGCGTGCTGATGCTGGTGGTGTTCGCCGCGTTCAAGTTTCATCAGATGATCGATCCGGTGCCGGCGTTCGCGATCACCATCGTGCTGGTCGCCGGCCTGTGCGTGCTGGCGGTGCTGCAGAACGCGCTGGCGCTGGCGGTGTTCGGCCTGCTCGCCGGTTTCCTGGCGCCGATCTGGCTGTCCACCGGCAGCGGCAATCACGTCGCGTTGTTCTCGTATTACGCGGTGCTCAATCTGGGCCTGTTCGCGATCGCCTGGAGCCGGCCGTGGCGGGTGCTGAACCTGCTCGGTTTCGTGTTCACCTTCGGCATCGGCACGCTGTGGGGCGTGCTCGATTACCGGCCGGAGAAATTCGCCAGCACCGAACCCTTCCTGCTGCTGTTCTTCGCGCTGTATCTGCTGATTCCGGTGTTCTACGCCAACCGCCGGCATGCCGCCGGGCAGGTCGGCAACCGGCATACCGTGGTCGACGGCACCCTGGTGTTCGGCACGCCGCTGGTGGCATTCGCGCTGCAGTCCGGTCTGCTCGAAGGCGAGCGCATGCCGCTGGCGCTGTCGGCGCTGGGGGCGGCCGCGATCTACGCGCTGCTCGCCGCCGGTCTGCGCGGTCGCGAGCGATTCCTCTCGCTGGTCGACACCTACGCCGTGCTCGCGGTCGGTTTCGCCACGCTCGCGGTGCCGCTGGCGCTGTCGGCGCGGGCCACCGCCAGCGTGTTCGCGCTGGAAGGCGCGGCGCTGGTCTGGCTGGGCGTGCGCCAGCAGCGCTGGCTGCCGCAGTTGTCGGGCCTGCTGCTGCAACTGCTGGCGGCCGGCGCCTTCGTCGCCGGCATCGGCGGCATGAGCACGGGCTTCGCGCAGATGGCGGCGCAGACCGCAGGCACGCCGATCGCAAACCCTGCTTTCATGAGCGCGCTGCTGATCGCGATCGCCGGTTTCGCCACCGCCTGGAGCTACCGTCGCGACGCCGACGCCGGCGTGGTCGCACTGTGCGCGCTGTGGGGCCTGGGCTGGTGGACGTTCGCCGGTGTGCAGGAGATCGTCGAATTCGTGCCGGACGCCCACGCGATCGATGCGCTGTTCGCGTTCCTGCTCGCCACCGGCTGGTTCACCGCCGAAGTCCGGCGCCGCGTCGACGACATGGCGGTGTTCGGCGGCACCGCAGCGGTGGCGCTGGCACTCGGCGTGCCGTTCGCGCTGGCGCAGACCGCCGAGCACGATTTCCCGTTCGCCGAGTGGGGCGCCGCGACCTGGCTGCTGTACGCCGCGCTCGGCTGGCGCACCCTGGTCTGTCTGCGCGCATGCGGCACCGGCGTGCGCATGAGCGCGCACGGCGGCTGGCTGTGGTCGTGGACCGCGGCGATCGCACTGAGCGCGCTGTATCTGGTCATCCGCGATCCGGTCGGCGCCGAGGCTGCGCTCGGCGATGGCTGGCGGATCGTCGCTCTGGGCCTGCCGGTGCTGCTGCTCGCCGCCGCGCTGCAACTGCGGCCTTCGCTGCCTGCGCCGCCGCTGGCGGAACATTTCGACGACTATCGCCGTGTATTGTGGGTATCGGCGGTGGCGATGCTTGCGCTGATCTGGGGCGTGTCGCTGTTCTTCCGCGGCGACAGCGACCCGCTGCCGTGGATCGCGCTGGTCAATCCGCTGGAACTGTTCCAGCTCGCGGCGCTGGCGCTGCTCGCCGAGCGGGTCTGGACCGGCGAACGCCGCCGCGGGGTGCCGTTGTTCGCGTTGGCCGCATTCGCGTGGATCAGTCTCGCCACCCTGCGCGCGACCCATCATTGGGGCGGCGTGCCGTGGTCGCCGTCGATGCTCGACGAGACCGTCGTGCAGACCGCGCTGACCGTGGTCTGGAGCGTGCTCGGCGTGCTCGGCTGGATCTTCGGTTCGCGCCGTGGCGATCGTCTGCTGTGGGGTGCGGGTGCGGTGCTGATGGGGGTGGTCCTGCTCAAGCTGCTGCTGATCGACCGCAGCCACCTGGGCAATCTGTTCGGCATCGTGTCCTTCATCGCCTACGGTCTGCTGTGCACCGCGGTGGGTTATTTCGCGCCGGCGCCGCCGCGGACGGCGGCTGCGCGCGATGCCCGCGCCGCGGTGTGATCGGCGACCGCGTTCGCGCTGCGGGCATGCTGGTATGGTGCGGGCCGCGCGCCATTGGATGCGTGCGCTCGGTCTTCGATGAGGAGCTTGCGATGAGGAGCCTGCGATGATGCGACTGCGTCGAATCCTGCCCGTCGGCGGTGCGCGCGCCTGCGCGGCGACCGTGCTGCTGGTGCTTTGCGCGGCCGGCGTCGCGGCGCAGGACCGCGGCCCCGACGATTACGCCTACCGCTGGCCGCTGCAGACCGAAGGCGCCAACGCAGCCTGGCAGTTCGAGCTGACGCCCGAGGTCTACGCCGCGCTGCGCGATCCGGAACTGCGCGATTTCACGGTGTTCAACGCCGACGGCCGGCCGGTGCCGGTGGCGCGGCTGACCATCGATCCGCAGGCGCAGCCGGGTGTCGCCGAAGTCGCGTTGCCGGTGTTCGCGCTGCCGCGGTCGGCGGCCGATGCGGTCTCGGGTGGCGACGATCTGTCCCTGCGCCTGGAACGCGACGACAGTGGCCGCCTGCGCCGGCTCGAAGTGGAGACGTCCGCACCGCCGCCGCAGACGCCGATCGATTACGTGATGGACGCCGATCTCAATCGCGACCCGCAGCGTCCGGCCACGGTCGACCGGCTGGTGCTGCGCTGGCCCGAGCGCGGCGACGTGCGCGCCCGCTTCGCGGTCGAGGGCAGCGACGATCTCGAGCAATGGCAGCCGCTGGTGTCGGCGGCGGCGGTGGTCTCGCTGCGCCGCGACGGCGCGGTGCTGCAGCGGCGCGACATCGCCGTGCCGGCGACCTCGCTGCGTTATCTGCGCCTGCGTCAGCTCGACGGCGACCCGCTGCCGGGCCTGCAGGTCGCCGCGCGTCGGACCCGCGCCGGCGTATCCGGGACGCCCGAGCGGCGGCTGCGCGCCGAGTTCGTCGATGCCGCGGCCGACGAGTTCGGCCAGGGCCAGATCTATCGCTATCGGCTGCCGGCGACCCTGCCGGTGCGCCGGCTGGCGATCGCACTGGGCAACGACAACGCCACCGCCGAGGTCATCGTCGATGCGCGCAGCCCCGACAGCGTCTCGGAACAGGCCTGGGTGCCGATCGGGCGCACCCTGCTGTTTCGCGTGCGTCAGGGCGAGCTGCGGATCGACAACGACGATTTCGCGCTGACTGCGCCGATGCGGGCGCGCGAATGGCGGTTGCGCAGTCCGGTGCGGCTCAATCCCACGCCGTCGCTGGACGTGGTCTACGCGCCGGACCGCTACGTCTTTCTGGCCCAGGGCCCCGGCCCCTACACCCTGGCCGCCGGCAGCCACGGCGCGCGCCGCGAGGCGCTGCCGGTGGAGCAGGCGCTGGCGCCGCTGCGTTCGCGACTGGGGCCGGGCTGGACCCCGCCGGTCGCGGCCCTCGGCGCGCGCGCCGAAGCCGGCGGTGAGCGTGCCTACGCGCCGCAGGCCGCGCCGCCGGACTGGCGCCGCTGGACGTTGTGGGCCTTCCTGGTGCTCGGCGCGGCGGTGGTCGGCGGCTTCGCGCTGACCCTGCTGCGCCAGCGCGGTGCGGACGCGGCCGGCGCCGAGGCCGCGCCGGCGCCGCCGGAACCGCCCGCACCGACCCCGGTCGCGCGATTTGATGCCGGCCCGCCGCAGCGGGGACAATCCACGTTTACGTCCCCGCCATCGCCCCCGGAGCCCCGCATGTCCATCCTCCGCATGACCGACTTCGACCTCGCCGGCAAGCGCGTGCTGATCCGCCAGGATCTCAACGTGCCGGTCGCGGATGGTCGGGTCACCTCCGACCAGCGCATCGTCGCCTCGCTGCCGACGTTGCGACTCGCGCTGGAGAAGGGGGCGGCGGTGATGGTCATGTCGCACCTCGGTCGGCCGAAGGAAGGGGTGTGGAGCGAGGCCGATTCGCTGGCGCCGGTCGCCGCGCGCCTGTCCGAACTGCTCGGCCGCGAGGTGCCGCTGGTGAAGGACTGGCTCGACGGCGTCGAGGTCGCACCCGGCCAGCTCGTGCTGCTCGAGAACTGCCGCATGAACATCGGCGAGGGCAAGGACGACGAAGCCCTGTCGCGGAAGTACGCCGCGCTGTGCGACGTGTTCGTGATGGACGCCTTCGGCACCGCGCACCGCGCGCAGGCCTCGACCCACGGCGTCATCCGCTTCGCGAAACAGGCCGCCGGCGGCCCGCTGCTGATGGCCGAACTCGATGCGCTGGCCAAGGCCCTGGAACACCCGGCGCGCCCGCTGCTGGCGATCGTCGCCGGCAGCAAGGTCAGCACCAAGCTCGAACTGCTGTCCTCGCTGGTCGGCAAGGTCGATCAACTGATCGTCGGCGGCGGTATCGCCAACACCTTCATCGCCGCAATGGGCCACGGCGTCGGCAAGTCGCTGGTCGAAACCGATCTGATCGACACCGCCACGCAGATCATGGCCGACGCGAAGGCGCGCGGCGCCGAGATTCCGGTCCCGACCGACGTGGTGGTCGCCCCGGCTTTCGCCGCCGATGCGCCGGCGACGGTGAAGGCCGTGGATGCGGTGGGCGCGGACGACATGATCCTCGACATCGGCCCGCACACCGCCGCGCGCTATGCCGAACTGATCAAGGCTGCCGGTACGGTGGTGTGGAACGGCCCGGTCGGCGTGTTCGAGTTCGACGCCTTCGGCAAGGGCACCGAGACCGTGGCCCGCGCCATCGCCGACAGCGCCGCGTTCTCGATCGCCGGCGGCGGCGACACGCTCGCCGCGGTCGACAAGTACGGCATCGAGGACAAGGTGTCGTACATCTCCACCGGCGGCGGCGCGTTCCTCGAATTCCTCGAGGGCAAGACCCTGCCGGCGGTGGCCGTGCTGCAGGCGCGCGCGGGCTGAACGAGCGCTCTGCGCACGTCGAGCGATCCGGCACGCGCCGCGGCCCCCGGTCCGGGCGCGGTGCCTTCCCGCGCCCGAACCTGTCAGACTGCGGTCGCGGCGCTTTCGCCGCGCAGCAACAGGAGTGCTGAGATGAAACTGTCTCGTGGAATCTTCCGCGTCGCCATGGTCGCGGCCTTGTTCATGTCCAACGCCGCCCTCGCCGACGGCTGTCTGCAGGGCACCTGGCATTACTTCGATGCCAGCGGTCGTCTGGTCGGCGAGCGTACGGTCGGTTGCGCCGAGCTGGACGGCAGTTGGGGCTCGGTCACCGCCAACAGCACGTTCACCCAGGGCTGCGCTTCGGGGTCCTGAGGCGCGGAACCGTTCATCGGGAAGCCCGGATCTCCGGGCTTCCCCTGTTCTCTCAGCGCATTCAGCTTTCCCTGCGGCGCTGCAGAATGCTTCGGCACGGCGGGCATGGTATACGGACAAAGTCCCGCCTCTCTCGTGCCGTTCCGTTCCGGATCTCCCGGCAGGTCCCACACGATCGCGACCTTGGCCCATCGCCGCGGATCGCTGGCTTCGTAACAGTGTGTGCGCCGCGCGCCACGGCCGGGAGGAGGACAGAGGACGACAACACGCCCGCCCGTCAGTACATGGAGTCAGAAATGAGCGATCACCGATCCAACGCTGTCGCGTCGCCCCGCAAGCGCTCCCGCTCCCGCAGTTTCGCAGTCCTCGCCATGGCCGTGGCCTCCGTGCTCGCCATCGGCGCTCCGCTCGCCGCCCGCCAGGCCAAGGGCCCGCAAGCGTTCCATGAAGACAACGGCAGGCAGAACGCCCTGCGTCTGCCCAGCGACACCCGCGGCAACTGGATGCGCGAATACGTCCAGTTGCGCGTCGGCCTGCAGAACCTGCGCTTCGCCGGCGGCCCGATGACCCAGCGCGAAGTCGAGCAGACCATCATCCCGAAGATCGTCGGTGGTACCGTCGCCGGCGCGAGCGACAATCCGTTCCAGGTCGCGCTGCTCAGCAAGAGCCAGCCCGACAACTTCAACGCCCAGTTCTGCGGCGGCACGCTGGTCAAGGCCAACGTCGTCGTCACCGCGGCGCATTGCAGCGACTTCATCACCGCCGGCCAGGTCCAGGTGCTCACCGGCACCCTCAACCTCGACGGTACCGGCACCCGCCGCGACGTGGTCAGCATCGCCATCCATCCGAGCTGGAACGCCAGCAACTTCGACTACGACGTCGCGGTGTGGACGCTGGCGTCCTCGACCAGCGGCATTCCGTTCGCGTCGCTGGCCAGTGCGGATCCGCCGGTCGGCGCCAATCAGCTCATCACCGGCTGGGGCGCGCTGACCGAGGGCGGCAGCTTCCCGATCAATCTGCGCAAGGCGACCGTGCCGATCGTCAGCCGCACCAACTGCAACGACCGCAACTCCTATCGCGGTTCGATCACCGAGCGCATGATCTGCGCCGGTTTCGATGCCGGCGGCGTCGACAGTTGCCAGGGCGACTCCGGCGGCCCGATGGCACAGGGCAGCACCCTGACCGGTATCGTCAGTTGGGGCACCGGTTGCGCGCGCAAGAACAAGTTCGGCGTGTACACCCGCGTGTCCAACGCCTCGGTGCGCAACTTCATCATCGCCCAGGCCGGGCTTTGAGTCGCGGCAGCGCCACGTGAACCACGGAACCCCCGCTTCGGCGGGGGTTCTTGTTTGTGCGTCATGACGAATCGTCATGAGGCGTCGTTTTGCGCCCGCGATCCGCGAGAGCCATCACGTTCCGCGCAGTCGCCGCCGCGCGGGCGACGATGTCGGTGCGCCGCAGAATGCACGCCGGCGAATCCCGTGCTATACAAACGCCAGGTCGCGTATCCCCTGCGCCCGGCCGTCGTCGCTTGCCGACACCGTCCGGACCGAGCGCGTCCCGCCCCGCAGCGATCCCCGGGTTCCGACGATCGGCCTTCGGCCGACGGCGGAATGCGGCCTGGACCAAGCGTTCGCTCGGGGCCTGCGATGTCCATTCCATCAGCCCATTCGTCCATGGAGGAACACATGAGCCACAAGAAGTCCGCCGCTCGCGTTTCGCGTCAGGTCGCCACCTTCGCCGCCGTCCTGCTCACCGCGCTCGCGGTCGGCGCCCCGGTCGCTGCGCGTCAGGCCAAGGGTCCCAACGCGGTGCACGAGGACGGTGGTCGCCCGCTGGGTCAGAGCGCGTTTGCGCTGCCGACCGAGGCGCGCGGCAACTGGATGCGCGAATACGTGCAACTGCGCGTCGCCGAGCAGAACCTGCGCGTCAACAACGACACGCTCACCGAAGCCGAGCTGAAGTCGCTGTTCCAGACCAAGATCGTCGGCGGCACCGTCGCCACCGCCTCCGACAATCCGTTCCAGGTCGCGCTGCTGAACCGCAGCGTCGCAAACAACTTCAACGCCCAGTTCTGCGGCGGTACTCTGGTCAAGGCCAACGTGATCGTCACTGCGGCGCACTGCAGCGACTTCGTCACCGCCAGCCAGGTCCAGGTGCTGACCGGCACCCGCAACCTCGACGGCACCGGCGTGCGCCGCAACGTCACCCGGATCGCGATCCATCCGAGCTGGAACCCCGGCAACTTCGACTACGACGTCGCGGTGTGGACGCTGTCCTCCTCGACCAGCGGCATTCCCTTCGCCTCGCTGGCGAGCGCCGATCCGGCGGTCGGCACCAATCTGCTGGTCACCGGCTGGGGCGCGCTGAGCGAAGGCGGCAGCTTCCCGATCAACCTGCGCAAAGTGACCGTGCCGCTGGTCAGCACCACCAACTGCAACGACAGCAACTCCTACAACGGCCAGATCACCACGCGCATGATCTGCGCCGGGTTCGATGCCGGCGGCCGCGACAGTTGCCAGGGCGACTCCGGCGGCCCGCTGGCCCGCGGCAGTGTGCTGACCGGCATCGTGAGCTGGGGCGACGGCTGCGCGCGTCCGAACAAGCACGGCGTGTACACCCGCGTGTCCAACTCCTCGGTGCGCAGCTTCATCGTGACCCAGGCCGGCCTGTAATCTCCCGTTGTCTGTCGGCGGCCCCGTGCCGCCGGCCCGGAACCCCCGCTCCGGCGGGGGTTCCGCGTTTTGCGCGGCGCCGCGGCGCCGTGCCCATGTCCCGCACCGCGAGCGAATATGCGCACTCTGTTCTTCGACCTCGACGGCACCCTGATCGATTCCGCGGTCGGCAACACCCCC
>JBIJAD010000392.1:0-3595 GCA_044345955.1 Lysobacteraceae bacterium | reverse complement strand
CCGACGCCGTCAGCACGCAGCCCCCGTACACCGCCATGAAGCCCAGACGCAGGCGCTTCTCGGCCAACGGCATCGCAGGCGACCAGCCGCGCAGCGCCTCGGCGAACGCCAGCATCAATACCGTCGAACTGGCCAGGACCAGCAGCGACCCCAACACGGTCGGCCAGAGGGTATCGGCGCCACCGCTCTCGGCGATGCGGTGGCCCACGATCAAGAGCGCGATCCCCGCGGCGACGGCGACATGGCCGCGCCGCACCCCACCGGCACCCCGGAACAGGGCCCGCGCGACCAACCAATACACATTGCAGGTGGCGCAACCACCCAGCGCCAGCGCCAACAGCAGCCAGCCCGGCTGCCCCTCCAGGCGCGGCCCGAGCATGCTCATCGCCAGCGACCCGCAGAACACCGCGAACAGCACCTCGGCGTCGCTCTTGCGCCGCCGCGCCAGCAGCAACAGCACCGAGGCCAGCGCCAGCGCCACCACCGCGCCGCTCAACCAGGAAGCCACATCCGTCATTCGCGATCCCCGAATCCCAATTCAGCCCAATGCAGCATGATCGGCCGGCATGGTCGCGAATGGCCCGGGCCCACGACAAGCGCCATCGGTCATGGCTGAACCACCACTGAGCATCGAATCCCCGTCCGCCGTTCCGGCTGGCCGATTCGCGATCCGGCGAGACGCGCCGGATCCTGCGGAAGACAGTGACGTCCCCGCATCCATCGATCGCCGCCCGCATGTCCACGTTCTTCCGATTGCCGCCCGCCCCCCGCGCCCTCTCCGTCGCCGCCGGCCTCTGGTTCGTCACCGCGACCCTGGGACAGTGGGCCTTCGTCGGGTTCATCGTCGCCTTCTTCACCCCGCCGCTGGTCTCCGGCGACCTGGCGGCACTGAACGACAAGCCCCACATCACCGGCTACGTGCCGGGCGATCACTTCGGCAATCTGCAGTTGCTGCTGCACGTCTACCTGGGCGCCGCAGTCACCTTCGCCGGTGTGTTGCAACTCGTGCCGGCCCTGCGCCGCCGCTGGCCGGCCCTGCACCGCTGGAACGGACGGCTCTTCCTCAGCACCGCGGCGATCGCGACCCTGAGCGGCTTCTACCTCACCCTGATCCGCGGCTCCCAGCTCAACCTCGCCAGCACGATCTCGATCTCGCTGAACGGCGTACTGATCCTGCTGTTCGCGGCCCTGGCATGGCGCAGTGCCCTCCAGCGCGATATCGCCGGCCACCGCAGGCATGCGCTTCGCGCCTATCTGCTGGTCAACGGCGTCTGGTTCCTGCGCATCGGCATGATGCTCGCGGGGCTCGGCCTGACCGCCTTCGGCTATACGATGGACTACGACAGTGCGGTCTTCGTGGCGGTGAGTTTCCTCAGTTGGATCGCCCCACTCGCCTTCCTGCAACTCTACCTCGGCGCAGAACGCTCTCCGCGGCCAGGCTTGCAGTACACCGTGGCTGCGCTGTTCGTGCTGCTGTCCCTGCTCACCGCCGCCGGCGGACTCGCCGCCGCGGCTTTCATGTGGTGGCCACGGCTGTAGCAGGGCATCGAAAACGATCGTGCAGATCGTCCGTGCGTCCATCGGGCCGGCAGCGCGGTCAGACCGTCTTTCGACCGGGTGGGCCTGCCATCAACCGCGCTCGTCCTTGACCGTCGCCGCGTCGAGCAGCGCGGCCCGGTCCTCGTGGGCCAGACGCACGTACCCGGCCACATCGTCCACCCGCCCGGGGCGCGCCAGAAACAGGATCGCCCCCAGCACCTGCGGCGTCGGCTGCGCCACCGCTTCGAGCAACGCCCGCACCCGCGCCGCATCCTCCGGCACGAACTTGCGCGCGATCAGCCACGCCCGATCGGCCTCGGTCAGGCCGTATTCGCGGGGATCCCGCGGAGTAGACATGCAGATCGACCGAGGCGACGCGGACCTTACGGCGAAGCCGCGGCCTGCGCCGGGCAATCGCCGTCGATGCAGGCGCAATCGCCGATGTCGGAGGGGCTGCACCCGTTGCTGCAATCGAAGGTGGTCGTCGTCTCGGTGAGCTGCCCCGATGGCCCTTCGATCGTCAGCGAACAAACCCAGCCCTGCGGCGCACCGCCAACGGGATCGGGAACGGTGCTGCACACGGCCTGATCCATGCCGGCCACTCCCGCGAAGGACCAGGTCTGCCCCTGGCGCGGGCCGGGGCCGCAGACCAGGGCGATCGTGGACTGCAGCGCGGGCGTCGCGATCGGCCGACAGATCCCGGCGCCGGAGGTGCCGGCACAGCCTGTCCTGCAATCGACCGGCGCCAGGCATCGCGCTCGAGCGCGCGCGGACAATCGACTTCCACCGCTCATGACGGGCTCCACGACAAGCGTTGCCCGGACCATAGCCCACGCCGCGGTCAACGCACATCGCGCCTTCGCCCTACCCCATCCGGGCGATGCGGGGCGGATCGCTCGCGCCCGCTTCGGTCATTCCGGCGTCAGCGCATACCCCGTCCACATCGAACCGGTCACGAGCAGCGTCCCGCCCACCGGCAATTCGGTCTGGGTCAGGCCGTACTCGGCCTGCACCAGACGCTGGCCTCTCGCCGTGAACAACGCGACCACGGCGACGTAAATCCCGCCGCGGATGTCTTCCATGAACAGGCCGCCCGGCCACACGACCTGCGGTGCGAAGATCGGATCGCCGTCGAGCAGCATCGACACCTCGACCCCGAGGCCGTAGCGATTGATCACCCGCACCTCGTTCATCGTCAGATCGTCGAAACGCTGGGTGATCACGACCCCTGTCGCATGCCGGTCCTGCGAGGTCACCCCATCGATCGAAAACGCCGCAGTGGTCTCGGCGAAGGGCAGCACCGGCGTCTGCGAATCGAGATTCGACGGGTCGCCGGGATTGCCCGAATACCGGGCCTGCACGCCGAACTGATCGGGAATGTTCACCGTCACCGAACCGCCCGGCGGCGGCGACACGATCTTCCATGCGATCGCGTCCAGCGTCGGCCGCAGGACCGGTCGCTTGAACAGCGCCAGGCGCACCATCTCGTTCGTCCGGTTGATCAACTTGACACTCTGCATGCGCAATCCTCCCGAATCCCATGAACACTCGAGTGAACACCCGAGGCGGAACCACCTTCCCGCACGCAGCCGCCCCTCCGCACCGTCTGACCGCCCTGGCACCGATCCACGGGCGCACGGCGCGCCCGGGACTTCATGCCCGGGACTTCATGCCCGGATCAACACCACCGGCAATGCCACCAGCGCCAGCGCGAGCAGGATACCGATCACCGCCAGCAGGACCCGCAGCGGCTGCTCGCGCAGCACCGACCAGAACGTCGCCGCGGTCCCGTCGCGCAACGCCGCCTCGCGCTCCGCCCGCACCCGCGCCGCCCGCTGCGCGTGATACTCCGCCATCAACCGCTTCGCCTCCGGAAACGCCGCATCCTCGCGCACCCAGATCCCGGCCAGCGACAGACTCCACGTCCCCGCCGAGGTTTCGTAATACGCGATCCCGTGCTCGTCGAGCAGCGCACGGACATCGTCCGCCTCGTCCTCGGGCACATTGCGCAGATTGAGCAGCAGCTTCGCCATCCCCCGATGATACCGCGTCCCAC
>JBIJAD010000391.1:0-3601 GCA_044345955.1 Lysobacteraceae bacterium | reverse complement strand
CGAAAGCGCCATCGCCATCGATACAGCGAGCAACGTCGCGGTCTGGAATGGTTGCGGCGCCGATGGTGGCCGCCGCATCTGATTCGAATCGCGGAAAAAGTGGGGAGAGCTTAGGCCTTGTGCCCGCCATCTCGACCGGTCAAATCGCACCGCGCGATGATCGAAACGATGTCGATCACCGCAACCCGCAACGGACAAGCATCAATGGCGGGCCCAGGCCCGCCCTACAGATTCCGCCGCGTCGGGATCAGGATGTTGCCGAACAGCAGACCGGCGATCAGCGCGACCAGGATGTTGAGCGCGGTCAGCGCCGCGTCCTGGCCGGCCTGCACGTCCTGCTGCTGCAGGATCGAGAGCAACCCGCGCAGGCTGGCGCTGCCGGGGACCAGCATGATGATGCCGGGCACCCGCACCAGCGCGCCGGGGCGGTTGCTCCACTTGCCGTAGAAATTGCCGGCGGCGGTCATCGTCAACGCGGCGAGAAAGACCCCGGTGGTGCTGCCGAAGGCTTCGCCGATCATGCTCGAAATCAGATAACCGCAGGCCGCCGCCGCCATCACCAGCGGGTAATCGCGGCGATGGCAGCGGAACAGGAGGGCGAAGGCGTAGGCGCACAGCAGCAGCGCCACCCACTCGACCCAGTCCGGCTGCGGCCGCGAGGCGCGCACCTGCGGATCGAAGCCGAACAGTTCGGCCGCGGTCAGCGCGACCATCATCCCGATCGCCAGCTTGAGGATCGTGCTCATCGCGCCGGCGAAACGCGCGGTACCGGAGACCAGATTCTGGTTGGTCAACTCGTTGACCGCGTTGGTCAGGGTCAGGCCCGGCATCAGCACGATGAGCGAGCAGATGATGACCGTGTTGAGATTGAGCGGCGCGATCAGGCTGGCGACCAGCACCGCGAGCCCGCCGGCGATCATCGCCGCCAGCGCCTCGCTGGCTTCCTTCAGCCGCGGGCGATGGGTGGTCGCGACCTCGAGCATGCCGATCATCAGACCGGTGCAGCCGGCCACCGCGATGTCCAGCCACGGCAGACGCAGCAGGCCGGCGACGCTGGCCGAGGCCAGACCGAACGCGAGCACGGTCAGCAGCAGACCGAGCCGACTGGTCGGTCGGTCGAGCGCGCGCATCGCGCCGAAGCCGGCGTCCAGATCGAGCGTGCCGGACATCACCGACTCGGCGATGCGATCGACTTCGGCCAGTTTGTAGAGATTGATGTCGCCGGGCGTGAGCCGGACCACACGCACGGTGTCGCGACGGCCGCCGCCGGACTCGCCGAAGGAGAGGATCATCCCGGTCGGATTGGACCAGGCGCCGCATTCGAGGCCGAGCTTCGCGGCGACCGCGGTCACCGCGCCCTCCAGACGGTGCGCGGTGGTGCCGTAGGCGTGCAGGCGTCCTGCCAGTTCGACCACGAAATCGACCCGCGCGGCGAAGTCGTGGGCCTGCAGGGCAGCGTTCATGGCGATGCGGGGTTCATGACGAGCGAGGCCCGGCGGGACTGCAAGGCCGGCATGGTACCCGATCGACGGACGCGGGACGGCGCGCTCAGGCCTGCAGGCGCGCGATCAATGCGGCGACGAAGCGGTCGGCCGCGAGCAGGTCGGTGGCGAAAAACAGCGAAGGTTCGGTCAGTTCCAATTCCAGCAGCCGCGGCGCGCCATGCGGATCGCGCCCCTCGTGATCGCGGATCAGATCGATCCGCGCATACAGCGGCGTTTCGCCTCCGCGTGCGCGCACCGCGGCGAGCACCGCCTCGCCGATGCGGACTTCGTCGGCGTCGGGCGTACGCGGCGCGATCGCCTCGGGCAACGCGGTGTGATCGAGCCCCGGTGCATCCGGACGCAGCAGCGCGGCCTTGCGGATCGCATGGCTGAATACGCCGTCGAAATACAGCAGCGCGGTCTCGCCGTGGGCATCGACGGACTCCAGATACGGCTGCAGCATCGCCGCGCGCCCGGCCGCGAGCAGCAGGCCGAGATGATTCGCCGCCGCCAGGGTCTGATCGCGTCGATAGCGGGCGGTATCGCGCGAGCCGGCGCTGACCGCGGGCTTGACCACGACATCGCCGGTGCCGTGATGCGCGGCGAGGAAGTTCTCCAGCACCGCCAGCGGCTCGGCCTCGGCGTCGGGATCGCCCTCGATCTCGGGTTCGACGAAGCGCGTCGGCACGACCGGCAGGCCGGCGGCCTCCAGATCGGCCAAGTAATGCTTGTCGGTGTTCCAGCGCACCAGTTCGACCGGATTGAAGAGGCGGCCGGCCCGCGCGACCCGCTCGCACCAGCGCAGGAAGGCGTCGCGGTGCAGGTGATAGTCCCAGGGCGAGCGCAGCACCACCGCGTCGTAACGCGCCCAGGACACCGTGAAATCGTCCCAGGCGCGGACTTCCGCGCGCAGCCCGGCGCGCGCGCAGGCCGCCAGCAGCGGCGGCATGTCGTCGTCGAGTGCGGCACTGGCGATGGCGGTGACGAAGGCGATCCGGGGCATCGGATGAGTGTAATCCAGGCCAGATGACGGCACGCATCCGGTTCATGCGTCCGATTGAAACGCCTGCATGAGCCGCGGCGACAGCCGCGACCCTGCCCCAAAGTACGGTGTGCCCCGACCGCAGCCACCCGGTAAACTTCCGGCTCCACGCGCCCCGCCCCAGGAGTTTCCCCCATGCATCGCACGGTGCCGGCATGAGCCAGAACAAGATCTATCCCGATGCGGCCGCCGCGCTGCGCGGTCTCGTCGCCGACGGCCAGACCCTCGCGGTCGGCGGCTTCGGCCTCTGCGGCATTCCCGAAGCCCTGATCGCCGCGCTGCGCGATTCCGGCGCGAAGGACCTGACCGCGATCTCCAACAACGCCGGCGTCGACGGTTTCGGCCTCGGCATGCTGCTGGCGACCCGGCAGATCAGGAAGATGATTTCGTCCTACGTCGGCGAGAACAAGGAATTCGAACGCCAGTTCCTCTCCGGCGAACTCGAACTCGAATTCAATCCGCAGGGCACGCTGGCCGAACGCCTGCGCGCCGGCGGCGCCGGCATCCCCGCCTTCTACGTGCGCACCGGCTACGGCACGGTCGTGGCCGAGGGCAAGGAAACCCGCCAGTTCGACGGCCACTGGTACGTGCTGGAAACCGCGCTGAGGGCCGACGTTTCGCTGGTCAAGGCGTGGATGGCCGACAAGGCCGGCAATCTGGTGTTCCGCAAGACCGCGCGCAATTTCAACCCGGCCTGCGCGATGGCCGGCAAGGTCTGCGTCGCCGAGGTCGAACATCTGGTCGAGATCGGCGACATCGATCCCGATCACGTGCATCTGCCCGGCATCTACGTCGACCGCATCGTGGTCAATCCCACGCCCGAAAAGCGCATCGAGCAGCGCACCGTACGCACCGGAGGATCGCACTGATGGCCTGGACCCGCGAACAGATGGCGCAGCGCGCCGCGCTGGAACTTTCCGACGGCGCCTACGTGAACCTCGGCATCGGCCTGCCGACGCTCGTCGCCAACTACATTCCCGACGGCATGGACGTGTGGCTGCAGAGCGAAAACGGCCTGCTCGGCATCGGTCCGTTCCCGACCGAGGGCGAAGTCGATGCCGACCTGATCAACGCC
>JBIJAD010000072.1:0-13204 GCA_044345955.1 Lysobacteraceae bacterium | reverse complement strand
CCCATCCCGACCACTGGAGCGCGAGCTGGGGCGATACCGTGGGCGTGTTCCGGCGCCGCGATGTTTCGTTGCGGCAGCGGGTTGTGGATGCGTTGGCCCGCCGTGTGCTGCAATCACGGGTGGAGGTCCCGCGATGATCCCGTTGAACGACACCATGCTGCTGCGTCCCCGTCATGCGTTGCCGAGCGCATGGACCGGGCTGTTGCCGATCGCGTACTGGCTCGCCGCCGAGGTGCGTGCCGCGGTGCTTGTCGAGCTTGGCAGCCATCACGGCGCGTCCTTCCTCGGGTTCTGCGAGGCCGTGGCGCAGGCGGGCCTCGGCACCAGATGCCATGCCGTCGACACCTGGACGGGCGACGAACACGCCGGTTTCTACGGCGAGGAAGTCCATGCGCGCCTGAAGGAGATCGTCGACGCCGAGCATGCGGCGAACGCGATCCTGCTGCGCAGCACCTTCGATGCCGCTCGCACCCACTTCGCCGACGGCTCGGTGGACGTGCTCCACATCGACGGTCTGCATACCTACGAAGCGGTACGCCACGATTTCGAGACCTGGCTGCCGACCCTCTCGCGCCGCGGGGTCGTGCTGTTCCACGACACGATGGTGCGCGAGCGCGATTTCGGCGTGTGGCGGTTCTGGGACGAAGTCAGCAGACGGTATCCCGCGTTCGAATTCACCCATTCGCACGGTCTCGGCGTGCTCGCCGTCGGCCCCGAGCCGCCGCCTGCGGTGGCGGCGCTGTGCGGCCTCGACGAGGCCGGGCAAGTGGCGGTGCGGCGGCTGTTCGAGGCGCTCGGGACCCGCATCGTCGAGTCCGCGCGCGAGGCGGAGCGCGTGGAGCGGGATGCCGCGTCGATCGCCGCATTCGAGTCCCGGGTCGTCTCCCTGGAGGAGTGCATCGCAGGGTATGCGGCCCATGTGGCATCGCTCGAGCAGTCGGTCGAGGTCTGGAAAGCCGAAGCGCTGGCCGTGCGCGCCGAACTGGTCAACCGCGACCGGTCGGTCGAGCAGGCACGGGCCGCGCACGACGAGGATTTGCAGGCGCTCGGCGCGGAGCTTGCCGCGGCGCGGGCCGACGTCGGTTCCGCCACCGCGGCGGCCGGCGCCGCCGAGGCGCGCTCGAACGCATTGGCGGGCGCGCTGGCTTCGGCGGAGGCGAGCGCCTCCAACTTGACGACTGCGCTCGCCGCGTCCGCGGCGCGGGTCGAATCGCTGACGACTACGCTCGCCGCATCCGAAGCCCGAGTCGAATCGCTGACGGCCGCGCTGGAAGCGGAGCGCGCCACCCGCGCCGGCATGGAGCGCCGGATGCTGGACGCCGAAGCGCGGATCCGTGCGCTGGAGACGTCGATGATCTGGCGCATGACCGCGCCGCTGCGTGGCATGGCTTCCCTGTTCAAGCGCAGCCCCGCAGGGGGCTGACCGCGCACCGTCGCGCGTCGATCCGCACGCATGCGTTCGCCGTTCCCCCGATTTCTTGCCCGCCTGGCCGCGTCGGTCGCGGGCGACCATCCGGCCTGGTGGCGCCTGGCGATGCGCCGGCGCCTGCGCGATGCGCCGCCGCCGGTGCCCGGCGCCGCGACTGTCGCCGTTCCGCGCCGCGTGGTCGTGGTGTCGCACGACGCGCACCCGCACGGCGCGCAATATCTCGCCCTGCACATCGCCCGCGAGCTGGCGGCCCTCGGGGTCGATGTCGCGGTGGTCCTGCACGGCGAGGGCGCGCTGCTGGAGGACTATCGGCGGGTCTGCCCCTGCCACTTGGTCGATCGCCACGATCGGCTCGCGATGGAATCGCTCGCCGCATCGCTGTGGGCCTCCGGCTACCGGCACGCGGTCGCCAACACGGTCGTCTGCGGCGCGTTCCTCGCGGCGCTGCGCGCGCGCGGGTTCGATGCGATCGGTCTGGTCCACGAACTGCCCGGAATGATCGATCACTACGCGCTGGCGGTGCCGGCCGAGGCGATGGCCGAATCGGCCCGTCTGCTGGTGTTCCCCGCGGATGTGGTGCGCGACCGCTTCGTCGAACGCTACCCCGTCTGCGCCGGCCGGACGCGGGTGCGGCCGCAGGGCCTCTACAAACGCTCGCGCCTCGGCGACGCGGCGCGACGCGCCGCGGCGCGCGGCCGCGCCCTCGCGCAACTCGGGTTGCCCGGGGATGCGCGCGTGATTCTCGGCGTGGGCTTCACCGAGCCGCGCAAGGGCCCGGACGCGTTCGTGCGCGTGGTCGGGTCGCTCGCGACCCGCGACCCGCGCGTCCACGGTGTCTGGATCGGTCATCACCACCCGGACTTCCAGCCGGAAGTGGAACGCGCGATCGCGGCCACGGGCGTGGCGGAGCGGATCCACTTCCCCGGCCGCACGACCGACACCGAAGCGTGGTATGCGGCCGCCGAGGTGTTCGCGCTGACCTCGTCCGAGGACCCGTATCCCTCGGTCGTGCTGGAGGCGTTCGACGCGGGGGTGCCGGTGGTCGGGTTCGCGGGGACCGGCGGGCTGGACGCGCTCATCGCCGCAACCGGCGGTGGACTGGTCGCGGCGGCGGACGATGCCGCGTTCGCCGCCGCCTGCGGGCGCCTGCTCGCCGATTCGGCGTGGCATGCCGAAGTGGTGCGGAGGCAGCGTGGACATGTCGACGCCGACACCGCCTTCCGTCCGTACGTGTTCGACATCCTCGACTGGCTGGGGCTCGGTCTGCCGCGGGTCAGCGCGGTCGTCCCGAACTACAACTATGCGCGCTATCTGCCCGTGCGATTGCGCTCGATCGCGGCGCAGACGCTGCCGGTGCTGGAGGTGCTGGTGCTGGACGATGCGTCCACCGACGACAGCCCCGCGGTGCTGGAGCGCCTGCAGGCGGAGCTTGCGCTGCCGATGCGCGTGGTGGTCTCCACCACCAACTCCGGGTCGCCGTTCCGCCAGTGGGCGGCAGGCGCCGCGTTGGCGCGGGGCGATCTGGTGTGGATCGCCGAGGCCGACGATGACGCCGCGCCGGGTCTGCTCGCGACCCTCGCCGGCGAGTTCGCGACCGCAGGCGTGGCGATGGCCTACTGCCAGTCGCGCCAGATCGATGCCGACGGCGCGCAGATCGCGCCCGACTATCTGGCCTATACCGCACCCTTCTCGCCCGAGCGCTGGCGTCGGCCGTTCCATGCGACGCTGGAGGAAGAACTCGCGCACGGCTTCGGCGTGAAGAACACCATCCCCAACGTCAGCGCGGCGCTGTTCCGGGCCGACGCGTTCGCGGCCACGATGGCGCGCCACGGCGAGGAGGTCGCGCGGTTCGCGGTGGCCGGCGACTGGCTGTTCCATGCCCGCGTGCTCGAACACGGGCTGCTCGCGTATCGCCCCGAAGTCCTGAATGCGCATCGGCGCCAGGCCGCCGGCGCCACCCACGCGACCGACGCCGCGCGCCACCTCGCCGAAGTCGCGCGCGTGCAGCGGCTGCTCGGCCGCGATCCCGGCGTCGGTCCGGCGACGCATCGCGCTGCGGCGCGTTACCTCGCGGAGTTGGCGGACTACTTCGGATTGCCGCCGGGCGGTACCGACGCCGACGACAGCCTGAGGATGTAGACCTCGGTCATCAGACCCATCGCGGCGTGGGTGCGCGACTGGAAGCGGCGGACTTCGACGTCGAGCCCGGTCTCGCGCTGGATCAGCAGCGGCAGGTCGTAACCGTAGCGCCAGGTGACGAGGGCGCCGTCGCCATGCGGGTTGCCGTGATACTCGGGCTCGCCGACGATGCGCAGGCCGTCGGGTTCGAGGAACGCGACCTGCTCGCTCCACATCCGTGCCGGGTCGGTCGGCGCGGTGAACACGCAGGCGCCGCCGGGGGCCAGTGTGCGCGCGATCTCGCGCAGGGCCGCGAAGGGATCGAACAGGTGCTCGAGCACATCCAGATGCAGCACGAGATCGAAGCTGCCGTCCGCGAAGGTCTGCGCGCAGAGGTCTTCGTTGCGCACGCCGCCCACGATCTCGCCGCGCGCAACGCCCGGGAAATAGCCCGTCGCGACATAGCCGGGGCAGGTGGCGCGCAGCCAGCGCGCGAGCCCGCGCGGTGCTGCGCTGCTTTCGTGGATGACCATCGTGCGCAGATGGTCGAGCGGATACAGGGAGCGCAGCACGCTGGCCACGGCGCGTTCGCGCGTGGTGCAGCCGCCGAGGCCGCAGCCCGCGGCGAGGAGTCCGTCGCGCGCATCCCAGAAGTCGTCCATCGCCGTGAACACGAGCGATTCGTCGCAGATGGGGCAGGTGGTGGCGAAATGCTGGATTCGCACGTTGGCTGACATTGCTCGGGGTTCCTGTGGGCGTGGTGACATCGATGCGGCGCGCAAGCGCACGCATGCGCGGGCCCGGGCGCCCCTGCCGCCCCCGGCCGCCGGCGTCGATGCGGGCGTGAACCGCTAGCGTACCCTCCGACGGCGGCGGCCTGCATCCGGGCGCAGGCCCGAAGCGGAAAGCATCCGCGTATCGCAGGGCGCGCGGCGCGCACTCCGCCGGTCGGGATCGGAGCCGTCGCGGGTGCCCGGGCTGGGTTAACATCGCCCGGTTGGTCCCCGCAAACCTCCGGAGAACTCCCCGATGTCCCTATCCTCTGTCCGCACGGCCCTGACCGTCTCGCTCGCGCTCGCGCTGCCTGCACTGTCCATCGCCGATGCCTCCGCGCAGTCGCGCGTCACCGGCCAGGTCCGCACCGCGTCCGCGGCACCTTCCGAGGTTTCGGCCTCGCCGCTGTCGCCCATGGCTCGCGGCGAGCTGGCCCGCCAGTTCGTCAACAAGTGGGGCAACTACGTCGCCCGCGTCTACGAGGTGCCTGTCGGCACCTGGTCGCAGCGCATGGTCCCGAGTTTCGTCGCCGCCGATCCGGCGAACTTCCGCCGCGCGCTGCGCAGCGACACGTTCGAAGGCGCGATGGCCGAACTCGGCGGCAGCGGTCGCCGGGTCGGCGACGACCGCGTGATCGACCGTCTGGCCAAGGTCTCGATGCGCCAGGGCGGGCGGCTCACCGCGGCGGACATGAAAGCGCTGGGCAGCCTGAACGGCGATCTGACCTACACCGCGATCGCGCCCTGCCGCATCGTCGACACCCGCGTCGCCGGCGGCACCATCGCCGCCAACAGCACCCGCAGTTTCAAGGCGGTCAACTCGGCGAACTTCACCGCCCAGGGCGGCAGCGCCACCGACTGCGGCACGCTCGGTCTCAGCGCCAGCGCGGTCGCGATCAACGTGACCGTGGTCAACCCGGTCGGCGGCGGCTTCGCCACCGTCTATCCCTTCGGCACCGCCCAGCCCGTCGCCTCGAGCGTGAACTACGCCAACAACGCGATCGTCAACAACGCGATCGTCACCTCGATCCCGAATCCGCTGCAGAGTTCCGACTTCACGGTGTTCACCTTCGCCCAGGCGCATTACGTGATCGACATCGTCGGCTTCTTCGCGCCGCCGCAGGCGACCGCACTGGAGTGCACCGAGACCTTCACGTCGCAGACGGTCGCCGCCAACGCCACCTTCGACATCGATCTGCCGAACTGTCCGACCGGTTACACCCTCACCGGCGCCGGTTGCCGCACGCCGGGCTTCAGCGATGCCACCTGGGGCATCAACGGCCTGTACCGGCCCTCGCCTGGCAACATGGATGCGTTCTGCTCCGGCCGCAACACCACCGCGGCCAACATCACCGTCGAAGGCACCGCGCGTTGCTGCCGGGTGCCCGGACGCTGATCCGGTCCGCAGCGGATGTTCCCCGAAGCGCCGGCCCGTCCGGCGCTTCGTTTTTCATGCGTCCGCATGGCCGCGATCCGTCCCGATTTCCGTTCCCGCACTCGATATTACGGTTCCTCATTCCGGTTCCTCGACATCTCATCCGGAGGGCTCATGCAGAACCCGATTTCCCGCGCGCTCGTGATGGGCGCGCTGTTGTTGTCCGTCCTGGCCCCGGCCGCCGCCGCGGGTCCGCGTCCCGGCGATGCCGCACCGCTGACGCCGCAGGCGCGTGGTGCCCTCGCCCGCGATTTCGTGATGAAGTGGGGCGGCTATGCCCAGCGGATCCACGGCGTGCCGGTCGGCGTGTGGGCGAAGCGGATGGTGCCGAACTTCGTCGCCGCCGATCCGACCAACTTCCGCAACGCATTGCGCCGCGAAACCTTCGAGGGTGCGCTTTCGGAATTGGCGGGCACAGGCCATCGCCTGGCCGACGGCGCGGTGACCGAGCGCCAGGCGCGCGCGGGGGCGGTCGGCACGAAGGATCTGGCTGCGGTCGGCGCCAAGCTGCTGGGTTCGACCACCAACGATCTGGTGTTCACTCCGGTCACGCCATGCCGCCTGGCCGACACCCGGATCTCGGGCGGGCCGCTCACCGCCGACGGTACCCGCAGCTTCCTCGCCGTCGCCACCAGCGCGGGCCAGAACTTCTCCAGTCAGGGCGGCAGCAACACGAACTGCAACATGTTCGGTGTCGGCGCCAGCGCGATCGCGATCAACGTCACCGTGGTGGCCCCCTCCAGCGGCGGTTTCGCGACCGTCTATCCGTTCGGTACGACCCGACCGCTCGCCGCCAGCGTCAACTACACCGCCGGCGCCATCGTCAACAATACGGTGCTGGTGGCGATCCCGAATCCGGTCCAGGCCGCCGAATTCACCATCTACAGCTTCGCGTCCGCGAACTACGTGGTCGATATCGTCGGCTATTTCTCGCCGCCGCAGGCGACCGCGCAGCAGTGCACCGGCACGCCGCTGTCGACCACCATGATCGGCCCGGGCGTCAATACCTTCGTGTTCGCGACCCATGCCTGCCCTGCGGGTTATCAGGCCACCTCGCCGTACTGCTGGGGCGGCGGCATCCCCGGCGTCTACAGCACCGGCAGCGGTTTCGACGGCAACAATCCCGGCTCGCAGGTCTTCTGCGCCTGGCAGAACACCACCGCCGCCACCCAGACCGTATTCGCCGGCACCATCTGTTGCCGGGTCCCGGGCCGCTGACCTGACGCGGAGGCGCCGGCCAGCCCGGCGCTTTCCGTCTGCGCGACCGCGCGGTCGCGGCCCGCAGCGCGTCGATGGCCGAGACCGATCGCGACTTGCGTATTGCCGATGGGGTACTCAATCCATTCCAGCCTCTCGGAGGGCTTATGTCGAATCCACTGGTGCGCGCGCTCGTCGTCGCTGCGCTTTCGTTGTGCATCGCCCTGCCGGTCGTTGCGGGCCCACGGACCGGCGAAGCCGATCCGCTCACGCCGCAGGCCCGTGGCGCACTGGCCCGCGATTTCGTGATGAGGTGGGGCGGCTATGCCCAGCGCGTCTACGGCGTGCCGGTCGATGTCTGGGCCAGACGCATGGTGCCCAACTTCGCCGGCGCCGACCCGACCAACTTCCGCAGGGCGCTGCACCGAGACACCTTCGAGGGCGCGCTTTCCGAACTGACGGGCACCGGCCAGCGTCTGGCCGATGGCGACGTGATCGATCGCTACGCGCGCGCCGCGGGCGCGACGGGGTTGGCCGCGAAGGACGTCGCCGCGATCGGCACCAAGGCGCTGGGTTCGACCACCGGCGATCTGGTGTTCACCGCGGTCACGCCCTGCCGCATCGTCGATACCCGGGTCGCGGGCGGCCCGATCTCGGCCAACAGCAGCCGCGCCTTCCTCGGGCTCGCGGTCAACAGCGGGGCCAATTTCAGCAGCCAGGGCGGCAGCGCCACCAACTGCAACGTGGCCTCGGTCGGCGCCAGCGCCATCGTGATCAACGTGACCGCGGTGACGCCTTCCGGCGGCGGTTTCGCCACCATCCACAAATCGGGCGAAAGCCGGCCGCTGGCGGCCAGCATCAATTACACCGCCGGCGCGATCGTCAACAACACCGTGGTGGTGGGCGTGCCCAATCCGCTGCAGATCACCGATTTCATCATCTATACCTTCGCCCAGGCCGACTACGTGGTCGACATCGTCGGCTACTTCTCGCCGCCGCAGGCGACCAATCTGCAGTGCACGCAGACCACGATCGTGTCCCACAACATCGCGGCCGGCGCTTCGGCGTTCTTCAACAATCCGCTGTGCCCGGCCGGCTACCACGAGGTGATGCCCTACTGCTACAGCAGCGATGCCGGGGTCAACAGCGCCGGCAGTGGCGTCAACAGCAACACCGCAGGGTTGGCGACCTTCTGCGCGTGGCACAACACCGCCGGCGCATCGAGGACGGTGTTCGGCGGCAGCATCTGCTGCCGGGTGCCCGGTCGCTGAGCTGCGGTCACGACCGGCCGATATCGGAGTCCGCACGATGAAGAAGACGACGAAGACGAAGAACACGATCCTGGTGGCCGCGCTCGTCCTGTCCTCCGTGTCCACCGCCGCGCTGGGGCAACGCCCCTTCGCGGCCACCGCCGATGCCGAATCCGGCGCCGCGCTCTCGCCGCAGGCCCGCGGCGCGCTGGCGCGGCAGTTCGTGCTCAAGTGGGGGCGGCACATCGAGCGCGTCTACGAGGTCCCGGTCGGGGTCTGGGCGAAGCGAATGGTGCCGAGCTTCGTGTCCGCCGATCCGACGAATTTCCGCAACGCGCTGCGCCGCACGACCTTCGAGGGCGCGATGGCGGAGCTGGGCGGGCTGGGGACGCAACTCAGCGACCCCCGTGCCCTGATCCGGCTGCAGCAGGCCTCGGCCTCCCTGTCCCCGGATGCGCCGACCAAGGCGCTTGGCGATGTTTCGGCCGATCTGGTGTTCACGCCGCTGCAACCGTGCCGGGTCGTCGATACCCGCAACACCGTCGAAGGCCCGGTCGCCGCCGAATCCGAGCGGGCGTTCCGCGCACTCAGCATCAGTTTCACCGCGCAGGGCGGCTCGGCCACCGATTGCGGCACCGGGTCGTTGAGCTTCGCGAGCGCGGTCGCGCTCAGCGTGACCGTGGTGGCTCCGAACCGGGGCGGGTTCGCGACCGTCTACCCCTTCAACACCACCCGACCGCTGGCGGCGAACGTCAATTACCCGGTCTCCGGCATCGTCAACAATTTCGTGATCACCCGGATTCCCAATCCGCTGACCAACAACGACTTCATGCTCTACAGCTTCGCCTAGGCCCATTACGTGGTCGATATCGTGGGCTATTACTCGGCGCCCCAGGCCACGCCGCTGCAGTGCGTGCAGTCCACGCTGGCGACGCTGGACATCCCGGTCAACGGCTCGGCGACCCTGTTCTCGCCGGCATGTCCGTCCGGCTATACCAAGACCAGCACCAGTTGCGACACCACCTCGTCGCAGGCGTATCTGACCATCGTCGCGCTCGGCGGTTGTCAGGCCCGCAACACCAGCGGCAGCGTCCAGCAGGTCAATGGCCAAGCCACCTGCTGCCGGGTACCGGGGCGCTGAGGCGCGGTCTCATCGTGCGGCGCGACAGCGTCGGATGTCCGTTGGCCGGCGCTATTGACGTGAAGTGAAGACAGCTCCTTGAGGTTCACCCACGTTCAACCGGAGAACAAAATGGTCACGATCATCCGATCCGTCATGAATGCCGCATTGCCGCTTGCGCTCGCCCTCTTCGCAGCAGGCGTCTCGGCCCAGGCTCCAGGCCAGCCGGGAGGGCAATCGCAGCGCGACGTCGTGCCCGCGGCGGCGATCACGGCGAAGGAACGCGGCGAGCTGACCCGTCAGTTCGTCACCAAGTGGGGCAACTATGTCCAGCGCGTGTACGGCGTGCCGGTCGGCGTCTGGGCGAGGCGCATGGCGCCCAATCTTGCGGCCGTGGACGCAACCAATTTCCGGATGGCCCTGACCCGCGACACGTTCGAGGGTGCGATGGCCGAACTGGCCGGTACCGGGCACCGGCTCAGCGACGATCAGATCGCCGGCAAACTGGCGGCCGCGGATGCGCCGGCATCGGGCCCCGGTCTGACTCGCGTGGTCGGCAAGACGCTGGGCGCACTGAGCAACGACCTGGTCTACACCCCGATCGCGCCCTGCCGCATCGTCGACACCCGCAGTACCGGCGCCGGCGCGATCGCCGCCAATTCGACGCGCAACTTTGTCGCGGTCAACTCCAGCAGCTTCAGCAGTCAAGGCGGCAGCGCCACCAACTGCGGCACACTGGGCCTGAGCGCGACGGCGGTGGCGGTCAACGTCACTGCGGTGACGCCGAGCGGCGGGGGCTTTGCGACGCTCTATCCGTTCGGAACGGCACAGCCGCTGGTCGCCAGCGTCAACTACGCGTCCGGCGCCATCGTCAACAATGCGCTGATCGTGCAGATTCCGAATCCGTTGTCCTCGTTCGACTTCACCATCTACACCTTCGCCCAGTCGCATTACGTGGTCGACATCGTCGGCTACTTCGCGCCGCCGGTGGCGACCGCGCTGCAGTGTGTGGAGACCGCAAACACCGACCTCCCCATCTCTGGCGGCGGCGGCACCGGAAATGCAGTTGCGCCGTCCTGCCCGACCGGCTACACCCAGACCTCGACCAACTGCGAGACCACCAGTTGGCTGATGCCGATCGTGTACTTCCAGAGCGGCACCTGCTCGGCGCGGAACGGCGACTCGTCGTCCCAGACGCTCCGCGCTTCGCGGACCTGCTGCCGGGTGCCTGGACGATAAGTGGCCTTATTCCACGCCAGCGACAGGAGCCGGGCTTGCCCGGCTCTTTCCGCGATGTGTCTGCGTCTAGCGCGCCGCGATGCGCGAGGCGTCCGGGTGCGCGATCGTTCGATGTGGCCGTTTTGCTCCGCGACCCGCGTTGAAGCCCGGTGGCCTCGATGTCCACAGGCCCCATACCGCCGGAGATCGTCATGAAGCCAAGCGTTGCCCTCCTCGCCCTGATCGCCGCCGCCACGGCGGCGGCACCTGCGCCGTCAAGCGCCGCCTCGCCGAAACTCAGCGCCACCGCGACTGCCGCGGGTCCGTTGTCGCCTGCCGAGCGCGGCGCCATGGCACGGACCTATGTGCTGAAGTGGGGCCCGTATGTGCAGCAGGTCTACAAGGTGCCGGTGGGCGTCTGGGCCAGACGCATGGTGCCGACGTTCGCGCATGTGGACCCGGACAACTTCCGCGATGCGCTCGAGCGCACGACCTACGAAGGCGCTTCGGCGGCGTTGAACGGCAGCGGCGCGAAGCTGTCGGACGCGCAGGTGATCGACACGATGGCACGGGCCAGGCTGACGCCCGCGGCGGTGCGGCCTGAGACGTTGGCGAAGGCGCTGGGTTCTGCCGCCTTCGATCTGGTCTACACGCCGGTCACGCCGTGCCGGATTCTGGACACGCGGGTCGCAGGCGGCCCGTTGGGCGGCGGCTTCAGCCGCGACTTCAATGCCATGGTCGGGTCCGGCGGCAACTTCGGCAGCCAGGGCGGCAGCGCGACCGACTGCGGCATGGTGGCCGCCGGGCAGGCGGCGGTGGTGATCAATCTCACCGTGGTGACGCCGACGGGCGGGGGCTTCGCGACCGCCTATCCGTTCGGCACGACGCGGCCGCTGGCATCGAGCGTGAACTACACCGCGGGCGCGATCGTCAACAACACGGTGGTGGTGAAAGTGCCGACGCCGTTGACTACCAAGGACTTCACGATCTACAGCTTCGCCACCGCCGATTTCGTGGCCGATATCGTCGGTTACTACGCGCCGCCGCAGGCGACCGCGCTGGATTGCACGACGGTCGCCGGAAATCCGACCAATGTGGCCGCCGGGGCGTACACGTCCCTGCCGACCCTCTTCTGTCCGACCTCCTATACGCCTACCGGCCTGGCCATCTCCGCGGGCGAGAATGTCCTGGTGGCCGACAGTTACACCTCCGGCAACGCCGGCCAGATTTTCGTCCGCAGCCTGAGTGTCAACGCCCAGAACGTGACCGCGAAACTCACCTGTTGCCGTGTGCCGGGCCGCTGATCCGGCCTGTCGATGCGCGAACGAAAAGAGCCGGGTTTCCCCGGCTCTTTTCGTCTGCGGCGATGCTGTCTGCGGTTACAACGCCGCCTGGAGTTCCGGCAGGAGCTTGAACAGGTCGCCGACCAGGCCGATGTCGGCGATCTCGAAGATCGGCGCATCGCCGTCCTTGTTGATCGCCACGATCGTGCCGGCGTCCTTGATGCCAGTGAGGTGCTGGATCGCGCCGCTGATGCCGATCGCGATGTACAGCTCCGGGGCGATGATCTTGCCGGTCTGGCCGACCTGCAGTTCGTTCGGCACGTAGCCGGCATCGACCGCCGCGCGCGAGGCGCCGACCGCTGCGCCGAGTTTGTCGGCGAAGTCGTAGATGATGCGGAAGTTCTCGGCCGAACCCACGCCGCGCCCGCCGGAGACGACTTTCGCCGCGCTCTGCAGATCTGGTCGGTCGGACTTGCCGGCAGCCAGGCCGAGATAGCGGGTATGCGTGGGCAGTGCGGCGTCGACCGGCGCCGCTTCGACCATCGCGCTGCCGCCGCGTGCGGCCTCGGGCCAGGAGGCGGTGCGGATCGTGGCGACGACGGTCCGGTCGGACGCGGCCTCGACGCTGATGATCGCGTTGCCGGCGTAGATCGGGCGCTTGAAGGCGTGCGCGCCGTCGACCGCCATGATGTCGGAGACCTGCGACACGCCCAGCAGCGCGGCGACGCAGGGCATCAAGTCCTTGCCGAAGGTGGTGCTGGGGCCGAAGACGTGGCTGTAGCCGGCGGCCAGCTTCGCGACCTGCGGCGCCAGCACCTGGGCGATGGCGTTCGCATTGGCGGCGTTGGCGACCGTCAGCACCTTCGACACGCCGGCGATCTGCGCGGCTTCGGCGGTGATGGTGGTCGGGTCGGCGGCCAGCACCACGACGTCGATGGATTCGGGATTCAGCGCCTTAGCCGCGGACACGCAGCGCGCGGTGGCGCCGTTGAGTTTGCCGTCGAGGTGTTCGGCAACAATGAGAACCTTGGACATCAGAGCAACCCCTTCGCCTTGAGTGCCGCGACCAGTTCGGCCGCATCCTTCACCATCACGCCCTTGCTGCGCTTCGGCGGCGGGGCGTAGTGCGTTGTCTTGAGCGTATCGCCGGATTCGACGCCGAGGTCGGCGAACGCGATCGTCTCCAGCGGCTTGCTCTTGGCCTTCATGATGTCCGGCAGCTTGATGAAGCGCGGCTCGTTCAGGCGCAGGTCGGTGGTGACGACGGCGGGCAGATCGACTTCGAGGGTCTCCAGGCCGGCGTCCACCTCGCGGACCACCGTGGCCTTGCCGGCTTCGATGTCGAGCTTGCTGGCGAAGGTGGCCTGCGGGCGGCCCCAGA
>JBIJAD010000390.1:0-3611 GCA_044345955.1 Lysobacteraceae bacterium | reverse complement strand
CGGACCGGCGACTTGAAAAACGACCTTGAAGGTCGTTTTTCAACATCCTGCCAGGCCGCCGCGATCTCAGACCGGAAGACTCGCGCGCACCGCGCGCAGATAGGCGCGCAACGCGTCGACATCGCGCGAAGGCGGCAACTGGACCGCCAACCGTTCCACCTCGTCGCAGATCGCGGACAACCGCGGATTGCGAACCGCCTGGGCCAGATACACGTTCTGGATCATCCGCGTCGACAGGAACGCCGGCGATGCGAACAGCGGCGTCACGTTCTGCACCGCATCCAGGCCGGCGACGGTCTCGAACTGCCGCAACAGCCTGCGCAGCGGCCCCTCGGCCTGACGCGCGAGCTGCGCGATGGCCGGCGCGATCTCGGCCTCCTCGCGGAAGTACACCGCGGGATACGCACCGTCGTCGTCGCGGCATGCCAGCGGTCCTTCGCCCCACCACGACGGCAGCCACATGTAGACCGTGTCGTACACCTCTCCGTCGTCCGGCTCCGCGCGGCCGAAACCGGGAATCTCGATCGCGGCCAGCGCCTTCGCCAGCGCCTGCAGCCGCGAGCGCACGGTCACGCCCATGGCGCAGCGCAGACCGCCCTCGACCGGTTCGCGCAACGCGACCAGTTCGACCCAGTGGCAACCGCCGGGGAACTCCGAGAGAAAACCGCGCCCACGTCGGGTCGCGGTGTCGGTCCAGCGGTTGACGCGATCGGGCACGAAAGCCTCGAATCCGAGGAAACGACGCAGTCCGTCCTGCATCCGGTCCAGCAATTCGTCCATCGACGGCATCGGCCCACTCGCCAGGGGCGGGCCGGCGCGGGCAGACGCGGCGGCGGGCGCGGACACAACCGCTTCGGCAGTCAGCGGCAGGAACGGCCCGCCCGCCTCCCACTGCGCCCAGCGCCGATCCAGCACCGCACTCATCTTCGTTTGATTCTCCGCCGTCGGCGCGATGCTGCAGGCGTCGTCGTTCGGATGACCGGTGTCGGCGAACGCGTCGGCGAACACCGCCTCGTAGTCGGCGAAATAGTGCGCCTCGTAGTAGGCCGCGGTGAAGGCGTTGCCGCGTGCATCGAAATCCTCGTCCAGCAGTGCACCGTCGTTGAAGTCGAACAGCACCTGCACGCCGGTGGCCTGGCCCCGGCGCAGCGCCTCGGTCGCCGCCGCGGCATCTTCGCTGCCATGGCCCTTGAGCAACAGCCAGGCCAGATAGAAACCGAGATGGACGCCGCCCGCCTCCTGCGGCAGGTCGGTTTCGAAATTCAGGAAGTAGTATTCGGCGTCGTCGTATTTCATCGGCTCGATGTCCCCGGGATGGCGATGCGATGGTCGGTCGCGATACACCGACTCACGCGCCGAGCGCGAAGTCCAGCGCCGCCCGCACCGCCACCGCCTGCGCCTCGTTGCACTGCGCGGGCGTGGCGCGCGGACTGTCGGGATAGACCTCGGTGGTCGTGGTATAGCGCGCACCGCTGATGCCGGCGCACAGGCCCAGCGCGCGCATCGGGTATTCGATCACGCCCGGCGCGATCACCGGCGAACCGATGATCTCGCCCTTGTCGTCCGCCGGCGCGATGTGGGTGACCTGCGAGACCGCGGCGATGATCGCCTGCTGGAACGCCGGCTGCGGGTTCTCGGCATCGTCCACCAGATAGAACCCGTCCGGAATGGTGCCGGGCACGAACGGCTTGCCGTCGCGCGCGGCCAGCGCCGGGCGGAACTCGCTCTCGTCGCTGTCGGTGGTCTCGTGCAGATCGATGTGGATCAGGAACCGCCCGCGCAGCGGCGCGATCAACCGCAGCAGCGCCGCCGATTCCTGCGCGGGGCTGTCTTCGCGGAACGACCGGTTCGGGTCGATCGCATCGTGATTCCAGCGATGGATGCGTTCGTAGGCCCAGGGGCTGACGCAGGGCACCACCAAAAGATCGATCCGGTCGGCGTAGTCCGCCGCGAAACCGTCGAGAAACCGCAGCGCGCCGTGCACGCCGCTGGTCTCGTAGCCGTGCACGCCACCGGTGACCAGCGCCAGCGGCGCATCCTCGCGCCAGCCGCGGCTGCGCACCGCCAGCAGCGAATGCCGCTCTTCGCCATGGACGTCGTGGCCGTAGACGGTTTCGCCGTACTGCGCCACATCGAATCGATCGCGCAGCGCGTCGATCGCGGCCAGCACCTCATCGGCATGACTGCGCTGCCGGCGCTGCCGCGCGCGCCACTGCGCGAATTCGGCCGCGCCCCAGGGCTGTCCCGGGGTGCCGATGGGATACGGCATGGATGCATGCATCATCGGTTCTCCTCATTGCGCAGCGGAAGCGCGCAGTCTCTCGATCTGCGCGTCCTTCTCCTGCCACAGCGCGTTCATCCACTGCTGGAACCGGGTGCGGAACGCGCGGTCTTCCTGATAATCGCCGCCGAGCAGGTCCGCGGGGATCGGCCGCTCCTGCACCACCACACGGATCTCGGGGATGCGCCCGCCCATCAGGTCCACCATCGACGGCCTCCCGCCGGGATAGACCACGGTCACATCGATCACCGACTGCAGGCTGTCGCCCATCGCGCCGATCACGAAGGCCACGCCGCCGGATTTCGGCTTGAGCAGATGCGTGTACGGCGACGCCTGCGCGGCGTGCTTCTGCGGCGTGAGGCGGGTGCCTTCGACGAAATTCATCACCGACACCGGGATCGAACGGAACTTCTCGCAGGCGCGGCGCGTGGTCTCCATGTCGCGCCGTCCCAATTCGGGATTCTTTTCGATCTCGCGGCGCGTGTAGCGGCCCATGAACGGGAAATCCAGCGCCCACCACGCCAGCCCCAGCACCGGCACCCAGAACAACTGCCGCTTGAGAAAGAAACGCAGGAACGGAATCCGCCGGTTGAACACCTTCTGCAGCACCACGATGTCGACCCAGCTCTGGTGATTGGCCAGCACCAGATAATGCCCGTCGCGGCGCAGCGTCGGCGGCAGGTCCACTTCGAATCGGGTGCGGGTGAAATGATCCAGCATCCCACTGTTCACCGCGATCCAGGACTCGCCCAACCCGGTCAGCAGCGGATCGCAGGCCCGGCGCAGGCGCCGGGACGGGAGCAATGCCTTGAACAGCGCCACCGCCAGCAGCGGCGTCGCATGGATCACGGTATTGGCCGCGATCAGCAGCAGGATCGGAATCACGCGCAACCACAGCATGCGGGACGCGGCCAAGGGCCTGGAGTGAGGGACGAACAGCGTAGCAGACCGGCCGCGGTGCGCATGCGACCGGATCGCGGCGGGACACGTCCGGAGCCGCTGCGGGCAGCATCGCCGACGCCTTCGGCATCGCACTGCCCATGATCGCCGCATGCGGCGCGGCCAGCGACGTCGGCCGCGCGGCGAACGGAAACGAACAAGGCCTGCCCCGGTACAGGCCGGGGAAGCGCGTCATTCCACCGTCTCTCAGAGTCTTGAAGCGTCCGGCAGGATCCTGGATGACGGTTGCGCAGCCTCCGCGATGCGGGAGGCGGGCGATGCGTCGCGACACGCCGACCGGAAGGCGGTCGGCGTGCAGCCCATCGCCGCCTTGAACGCGCGATTGAACGGGCCGAGCGAGGCGAAACCCGATTCGGCGCTGATATCGAGG
>JBIJAD010000389.1:0-3620 GCA_044345955.1 Lysobacteraceae bacterium | reverse complement strand
GACCCCGGTTTTCCCTGCATGATGTGCGGTGAGCAGACCAAGGAGCGTCATCGATGAGCACCGTCTCCCAGAACAGCCCACCCCCGCAGCCGGTCGTATCGGTCCCCGACCTCAAGCTGCCGATCTCCCGCGACCCGGGCCACCCCGTCAATTCGCAGGGGGTCGGCGTGTATTTCTCGCGCACGGACAATCTGGTCGGACTGCCTGCGGAAAAGCAGGTGCCGGTGCTGGTCGAGGCCATGCGCGGCGTAGGGCCGGGCAAGGTGATGTTGTTCGAGGCCAGCGGCCCCCGGAACGGCTCGTACACGGATGAACTGGGCGTCGCGCTGCCTGCTGCATTGCAGCAGATTCCGGCCGACCAACGCCCGGAAATCCGCCTGTTCATTTCCGACGGCCGACCGGTCATCGGCAACCCGAAACATGCGAGCGACCCGATCGCCCCCAACAACGACTTCACCACCTTCCTGCAGGGGCTCGAAGAGAAGAAAAAGGGCAGCGGCATCGTCGCGGTCGACAATTCGCAAACGCCGCCGCGGGCGATCCCGAACTGGAACAATCCGGAAGTGGTCGATTTCTATCTCCGCGAGCGGGTCCAGCCCGCGATCGACCTGGCGAAAAAGCTGGGGGTCAAGCAAGTACTGATCGACGATCACATCGGCGTGCCGGGCGCCCAGATGGACGACTTCAAGAAGGCCAACGGCTTCAAGACCGACGCCCAGGCCCAGAAGGCGATCACCGGCGCCTACGCCCGGGTGCTGGACACCATCCAGGGCGCGGGCCTCCAGTCCGGGCTGTCGACTGCGGCGGACCCGGTGGGCAATCTGAAATTCGGCATCGACATGGCGCGACTCGCGCCCAAGGCCGATACGGTCGAGATCCAGGGCTATCGCCAGACGCCCAAGCTGCTCGGCGACATGACCAACAACCTGTACGACAACATCAGCCGGAATTTCGAGCAGTATCGCGACGTCAAGGAAATCAAGATCGCGCTCGTCACCCGCGCCAATGGCGTGGACCTGAGCCCGGATGTTCTCAAGCAGCAGCAGAAAGGCATCGACGATTTCGAAAAGCGCATCGGCACGCTCTATCGCAGCAAGGGACTGGAACCGCCGCAGGTCAGCACCTCGCTCTGGGCGCACCAGAATTTCTACCAGGACCCCCTCGCGCTGCGCGTCGGCCAGCAGGGCCCGCGCGTCAAGGAACTGCAGGAATCGCTGAATGAGGCCGGCATCACGGTCAAGGGCAAGCCGCTGGCCACGACCGGTGTTTTCGACCAGGAGACGAAGCAGGCGGTGAGTCAGTACCAGAGGCAGGCCGGGCTGGCCATCAGCGGCGAAGCCGACAAGCACGTTCTGCTTTCGCTCGGCATTCATCCCAGGCAGAAAGAGCAATCCCCACAGTTGCAGTCCGCATCGCCGGCAACGCCGGAAAACGGCGACCGCCAATTGATCACCCATCGCGACCACCCGGGCAACAAGTGGCTCGAACAGGCGCACACGGCCTTGTCGCGCACACCGGAAGGCCAGCAGATGAACGACGAAACGCGCATCAAGGCCGCGGCCTGGATGGCATACGAAACGATGGCGAGCGGGCGCATCGGGAAAATCGAGAGCGCGGAAGTGCTGCCCGGCGGCGCAATCGTCGCCTCGGATCGCGCCACCACCAGAGAGATCGATGCCCGCCTGGCCAACGCCGACATGAACGGGCTGGAAAGCATGACCCTGCGCGAGATATCGCAGAAAGTGGCGGAACTACCGGAAGCCTCGCGCAACCGCGCCCCGGAACCGCTGTCGGACGCAAATGCCGTCGCGCGGCATCAGCAGACCCCTCAGGAACAACTCGGCAACCCGACGCTGGCGCAGGACACCCGACCGGCGCCGCGCCTGGCGTGACACGCGCCACCGGGACAGAGCGGGATCGCGGCGCCGCAGGCCGGCGCGGGCCCGTTCCCCGGGGTTTTTGCGACAATCCCGGCATGCGGACTTTCGTACTCCGAGCACGGGCGGCGCCGACCGACAGCCAGAGGTTGTGGGCGTCGGTGGGCAAGGACGCCCACACCGAAATCCTGGCGCATACGCTGATGAATGCGCTCTTCGTCGCCCAGTCGCATCGCCCGGATGTCGTCGTCTATCTCGTCCTGGAAAGCACCCGGGACTTTTCCCGCACGATCCGGTTCGACATCAATGCGATGCACGGACTGGACGGTTTCGACGAGCGCTCCCTGCTGACCAAGGTCGCCAAGGCGCTGGATGTCTCGCAGGGCATGGGCAAGGAAGACACCCGCGCGGTCGAATCCGGCGTGACCGTGCAGACCCTCAGCTTCGAAAAACTGGTGGACACGCTGGCCGTGGACCACCAACTGTTCCTCATGGACCGCAAGGGCACGCCGATCCGCGAGGTGACTTTCGCGGACAACCCCTGCTTCCTGCTCACCGACCACATCCCGATGCCGAAAAAGAGCATACCCGGCCTCGAACGCATGGGCGCGAAGAAGATCACGCTGGGACCGACCATGCTGTTCGCCTCGCAATGCGTGGTGCTGATCCATCACGCGCTGGATCAGTAGCCGACCCGACAGGCCGAGAAAATCAGAGGCACCCCAGGAAAATCTACTCTGACCCCTGTTTTCCCGCGAAATCGCACTGCGCGAAGGCTGCGCCATCCATGCCTATGTCATGATGACGAATCACGTGCACCTGCTCGTCACCCCCGGATCGTATGGGGCGATCGGCAGGATGATGCAGTCGCTGGGACGGCGATACGTTCGCAGTATCAACGATCGCTACCACCGTACCGGCACGCTCTGGGAAGGACGCTACAAAGCCTGCCCGGTCGAGGACGGCGACTATCTGATGCACTGCCACCGGTACATCGAACTCAACCCGCTGCGTGCGGGCATGGTAGCCGATCCCGCCGACTATCCATGGTCCAGCCATCGCTGCAACGCATTGGGTGCCCTCGACCCACTGGTTTCGCAGCATTCCTCGTATCTGTCCCTCTCGCGGGATCCGAACGAGCGCAGGGAACACTACCGCGCCTTCGTGATGGAAACCGTCAGCACGGACGAACTGGACGCGATCCGCCAGCATGTCCAACGACAGCACGCCTTCGGCTCGAATTGTTTCCGCGTGGCCAATGAAGCCCAACTCGGCCGCGCCGCGGGGCCGAGGAAGATCGGCAGACCGAGGAAATCAGAGGCACCTCAGGAAAGTCTACTCTGACCCCTGTTTTCCCTGCATGGCGGACTCCTCCTGCTTCGTGACTGGTGGTTCAACGTCCTTCCAGTCTGGCACCTAGATGCCGAAGAAGTGGGAGGAGTCCATTCCATTGGCGGTGAGCGCAGCGAACCCCACCCTTCGGGCGTATCCGACGCGGCATCGGCTTGATTACGCCACCGACGCTACGCTGCGATACACGCCGTTTGCCCGGTCACTTCACCGATACGGCATGGGTGGGGTTCGCTGCGCTCACCGCCACCCTACGAGTCCACCCTATGAAGTGATCTCGTATTTTTCCGACAGTCGGCTGCGCAGTCTGGCATGAATGCCGGGGGCGCAGCCATCCGGGTCCCCCGTGTAGGGTTGGAGTTGTCGAAGCTCAATCCCGAACTGGAGAACCCG
>JBIJAD010000174.1:0-8075 GCA_044345955.1 Lysobacteraceae bacterium | reverse complement strand
CGAGGCGAGAGACGAACAGCTTCAGCGCTTCGGGCGTGTAGCCGCGACGGCGGATGCCCTGCAGCGACGGCATCCGCGGGTCGCCCCAGCCGTCGACCAGGCCTTCCTCGACCAGGGTCATCAGCTTGCGCTTGCTCATCACCGTGTAATTCAGATTCAGCCGCGAGAATTCGATCTGCCGCGGCTTGCTGGCCTCGAACGGCAGCCCCCGTTCGGTCAGCGGTTTGAGCAATTCCGGATGATGGGCGAGATCCACCTTGTCGACGCACCAGTCGTACAGCGGGCGGTGGTCCTCGAATTCCAGGGTGCACAGCGAATGGGTGATGCCCTCGACCGCGTCGCTGAGCGAATGCGCGTAGTCGTACATCGGATAGATCGGCCAGGCATCGCCGGTGTTCTGGTGCTCGACATGCTTGATCCGGTACAGCGCCGGATCGCGCAGGTTGATGTTGCCGCTGGCCATGTCGATCTTCGCGCGCAGGGTGCGCGCGCCGTCGGGGAACTCCCCGGCGCGCATGCGCCGGAACAGGTCCAGGTTCTCCTCGACGTTGCGGTTGCGGTAGGGCGATTCGCGGCCGGGTTCGGTCAGCGAACCGCGGTAGGCGCGGACCTCGTCGGCCGACAGGTCGCAGACGAAGGCGTCGCCCTGGCGGATGAGCTTTTCGGCGGCGAGGTAGAACACCTCGAAATAGTCGGAAGCGTGACGCAGTTCCGCCCACGTGTAGCCGAGCCAGCGTACATCATCCTGGATGGCGCGGACGTACTCGGGGTCTTCCTTGGCCGGGTTGGTGTCGTCCAGGCGCAGGTTGCAGCGCCCGCCGAATTCCTCGGCGATGCCGAAATCGGTCCAGATCGCCCGGGTGTGCCCCAGGTGCAGGTAGCCGTTGGGCTCGGGCGGGAAACGCGTGCGCACGGCGCGGTGTTTGCCGCTGGCGAGGTCCTCTCGGACGATCTGGCGTATGAAATCCTGTCGACGCTCGGCGTCGGCGGGCAGTGGGGCCGTGGAGGTTTCCGGGATCATCGGCGATGCGCAGTGCTAAAACCGCCAGTTTAGTGGGTGGCCGTGAATTTGGGGCGACGGCGTCCGTCCCGGCCGCGCGCGTGCGCGTCGCCCTGGCTGACGGCGCGTGCGTCCGGATGCTACTGTCGGGAGTCACGGGCGGAGCCGGCCGATCGGCTGCCGCCGTGCCGGGAAGTGTCATGGGGCAGCATGGGGGCAGGGGGCAGACGATGGCGCGGCACGCCGATCCATCCCGAAATCGTCGACCAGGGCGGCGCCCGCGCGCCGTGCACGCCTGCGTGTCGCAACCGATGGGCAGGCGGCACGGTTGAGCCATGGACCTGAGCCTGCGCGACATCCCCCAGACCTGGTTCCGGACCGTCGGCATGACGGTCCTGCTGTTGCTGGGTCTGTACGCGCTGATGCCGAGTCTGGCCCAGGTCCCGCAGCAGGAACCGCTGCCGCTGCAGTTGCGTCCGTTGCCCGACGCCCACGGGCATCTGTCCGCGATGAGCCGGGACGGACGGGCGCTGCGTCTGGGGGTCACCCCCGCGACCCGTGAGGCGAGCGCTGAACTGCGCTTCGTGCTGCCGCCGCCGGACCGCGACTCCCCGCATTGGGTGGTGTGGATCCCGCGGGTGCCGCTGCAGTCGGTACGGCTGGATGTGGATGGCGCCTGGAACAGCGGCGATCGCAATTTCCTGCGTCCCGAGCCGCAGGAGGGTCCGCTGCCGGTGGCCTACCTGTTCCGGCTGCCCTCGACCTGGGAAGGCGAAATCCGCCTGCGCATGACCGCCACCGGGCTGCGCAACGCCTCGCTGCGTCCGCAGGTGATTTCCGAGGAACTGGCCGATCGCCACCTGCAGAAGGCCACGATCGTGACCAGCCTGGCCTATGCCAGCCTGTTCACCCTCGGGCTGATGACCATGGCCCTGTTCTTCGCCTCGCGCGATCGCAGTTTCCTGTCGTTCTTCGTCTTCTGCCTGGCCGGCGGGCTGCTGGTCGGGGTCTACAACGGGCATCTGGCGCTGCTCGACCCGCTCGGCCTGTTCGCCGTACTCGGCGGTTCCGGGCTGCATGCGGCCTCGCTGGTGTTCGAGGTCGCGGCGCTGCGGATCGTGCTGCGCTACACCGAACTGGGCCAGTTCCGGCCGGAACTGGCCCGGGGGATCGAGCAGGGCTGCGTCCTGCTGTTGCTGCTGGCCGGCGTATTGATCGCCTGGCGCGAACGCCTGGACCCGCTGACCGCCTGGCTGGTGCCGGCGCTGTGGCTGGTGGGGGCCGGGGTCGCCCTGTACGTGCTCGCCGACGCCTGGCGCCGGCGGGTGATGCTGGCCGGGGCGGTGTTCGTCTCGACCCTGGGCATCGGCCTCTCCGCACTGGCCTGGGAACTGGGCGCGCGCGGTCTGCTGGCGACCACCCTGCCGGTGCTTTACGGTTATCAGGCCGCGATCATGGTCTGCGCCGCGATGGTCAGCGTCGGCCTGATCAGCCGGATCAGTCGCTACCGCGAGCAGCGCGATCGCGAACAGCGCGCGCGCGCCGATTCCGAGCGCCGGATGTACCGCGAGGCAGTGCGCAGCGAACTGCTGACCGCATTGCAGATGGGGCTGCGCGGGGTCGGCGAGGAGGAGATCCAGCCGCAGGCGATGCGTCTGCTGCTCGATCATCTGCGCCGGATCGTGCCGGCCGACCGGATGCTGGGGGTCGTGCGCGGTTTCCATGGCCGCGACACGCTGGTCGCGCATCCGGCCGCGGCGCTGGACGTGATGATCGAGAGCATCGTGCCGCGACTGCCGCAATTGCGGCAGAAGCTGGCGATCCACATCGATGTGCAGCAGCCGGTGACCCGCAGCGAGGGCAGCGTGCCGGTGGCGATCGAGGCCGCGGTCTCGCTGCCCGTGCGTGCGCCGGCCTGGGGTACGCTGGTGCTGGAACGCGCCGGTGCGACCGTGTTCCACCCCGACGAACTGGCGATCGCGCGCGAGCTGGCGCGGATCGCGGTGCTGCAGATCGACGAGGCGTTCACCGCATTGCATCTGCGCCACACCGCGGAGGTCGATTCGCTCACCGGCGCGCTCAACCGGCGCAGCATCGACCAGACCCTGGCCCGCACCTTCCAGGAAGCGCATCGCGCCGAATCGCCGCTGTCGGTGCTGTTCGTCGACATCGATCACTTCAAGGCCGTCAACGATCGTCACGGCCATGCCTGCGGCGACCACTGCCTGCGCGAGATCGCCGGCCTGATCGGCGCCCAGCTCGGCGAGGAGGACAGCTTCGGCCGCTACGGCGGCGAGGAGTTCCTCGTGGTGATGCCCGGCCGCCAGACCGAGATGGCGCGCGCGATCGCCGAGCAGATCCGGGTCGCGGTCGAAACCGCCGACCTGCAGCATCAGGGCCGGCCCGTGCGATTGACGGTGAGCATCGGCGTCGCCACCCGGCTGGGCCACGAGCAGGTGCCCAATCCGGCGGTGGAGCGTGCCGACAAGGCCCTGTACGCCGCCAAGCGCGCCGGCCGCAACCGGGTCAGCGTCGCGCCGGCGGTGTTCGCGCCGCGCTCGGCCACCGCTTGAACCCCGGCCCCGCCGCCCGCATGCTGCGCGCTCGCGGTGCGCGAGGGGCCATGTCGGCCGCAGGCGCCGCATCCGATTTTTCGCGAGGGAGGCAGTCCCATGCTCGATTCCCTGACCGGTCTGCTCGGCATCGGCGCGCACAAGCAGCGCATGCCCTCGCCCGAGCGTGCGCTGCCCGGGCGCGCCGAACCGATGCCGCTGCGCAACGTCCACCATGTCCACGGCCGCCCGCTGCGCGGCGAGTTCCCGGGTCTGGCCCGGGCGCAGTTCGGCATGGGCTGCTTCTGGGGCGCGGAGCGCAAGTTCTGGTCGATCCCCGGCGTGTTCACCACCGCGGTCGGCTATGCCGGGGGCTATACGCCGAACGCGACCTATCGCGAGGTCTGCAGCGGCGAGACCGGTCATGCCGAAGTGGTGCTGGTGGTGTACGACCCGGCGCAGGTGTCTTTCGAAGCTTTGCTGAAGGTGTTCTGGGAAAGCCACGATCCCACCCAGGGCATGCGCCAGGGCAACGATGTCGGCACCCAGTACCGCTCGGCGATCTACTGCGAAACGCCCGAACAACACGCCGCCGCGCTGGGCGCGCGCGAGGCGTACGCCGGCCGTCTGGGCGCCGCCGGTTTCGGCGCGATCACCACCGAAATCGCGCATCCGGCGCCGGCGTTCCACTACGCCGAGGACGAACACCAGCAGTATCTGTCCAAGCACCCGAACGGTTACTGCGGCCTCGGCGGCACCGGGGTGAGTTGTCCGATCGGCACCGGCGTGGGCTGACCCACGCCCTCAGCGTCGCGCCACCGCGCAGACGTAGATCAACTCGCAGGCGCCGGCGCCGGCGTCCTCGCGGGTCAACGAACTGCGCCAGCGCCAGCCGTCGCTGGCCTCGATCTGCACCAGCCAGCCCTCGATCCGCACCGCGTCGCCGGCCTCGACCGCCTCCAGCGCCGCGGCCACGGTCGGTGACGCCGGCACCAGATGCATGTTCGCGCTGCTGCGGACGATTTCCTCCGGCGGCAGCGGTGGGCCATCGCTCCAGCGATAGCGATACCAGCGATTGCCCTGCGAGATGTCCAGCCGCGCCAGCACCGCGTCCTCGCGCATCGGGCCCCAGCCCAGCGCCAGATCCAGTGGAGCGTAATCGGCTTCGCGGTCGTGGTCGTAATCGCGCCGCGACAACACCCGCGCGGCGACGCTGAACCCGGCCAGCGGCCGCGCCTGCGCATCGCCCAGCGCGAACGCCGCCATGCCCGCGGGGACTGCGCTCTGCGCGGTGCCATCGCCGCCCGCCGACTGCAGCGGCAACGGACAGCCCGGCGCGGTGTGCATCGGCGCCGCCACCAGCGCCGCAGGGTCGGCGCCGCGCGGGGGCGTGGCGGGTGTCGCCAGCCACCATGCGGCGGCGGCGATCCCGACGAACAGCAACAGCCAGCGCAGCATCGGTCGTCCGGTTGTGGGCCGTGGTCAGTCTACCTGCGGCGGCGGGTGCGACGAAGCGGTGCAGGTGCCGCGGTTTTTCCCGATGGCGCGAATCCAGGACTCGTGACCTGCAGCGGTCGACGCGTCCCCGTCCTGCGCCGCCCTCAATCGAAATCCCGCAGCAAGGCTTCGCGCAGCGCGTCCGGTGCGGCCAGCCGCAGCGGCATCCGCGGATCGTCGAGGCCGAAGACCAGCGCCGCGCCGGCGCGCAGGGCGGCGATCTGCGTCGACGCGAAGTCCAGGCGCAGGAAATGCACCGCCGCGGTCTTGCCGTCGGCGCTGCGCGCCAGGTCCTCGTCGGCGTGGGTCATCGCGCGCCCGTGGCCGTCGACTTCGGCGTAGACACGGTGCTCGATTCCGCCCAGTCGCGCCAGTTCCGCACGGCGCTGCTGCGGGTCGGGATATTCGATCAGCATCGTCGCCCGCAGATCCCGCCCGCCCGGGATCAACGGATTGTAGGCGTCCAGTTCCGCCTGCATCGCCTGCGGTTCGAAGATCCGCTCGATCCGCAGCATTTCCTGGATCTGGTACTGCACCGTCAGCCGGTCCTCGAACAGCAGGCTCAGATGCGCGCCGAGCTGGAGCCTGCGCCTGCGCTTGTGCGCGAGCACGCGGGCACGGAACGCAGCGCGTTCGAGCGCGTAGGCCTCGAGGGTGTAGAGGTCACTGCGGCACAGGACGGGCATGGCGGAATCCGTGGCGGTATGCATGCCAGTGTGTCATCCCGGGCCGAAGGCGGGATCGGAAAAGGTTGCTTTCTTCCGCGCCGGGAGAGAGGGACGCGGAAGAAAGCGGGGTCGTCCCTCGCCTGAAGGACGGCCCGGGGCGCGGTCCGGCCCAGCAGGGTGTTGAAAAACGCGCACGATGCGCGTTCTTCAACAGCCTGGCTATACGCCGAGCTCGTTCAATGCCTTCTGGAACCGGTTGGCGTGCGAGCGTTCGGCCTTGGCCAGGGTTTCGAACCAGTCGGCGATCTCGTCGAAGCCCTCGTCGCGGGCGGTTCTGGCCATGCCCGGGTACAGATCGGTGTATTCGTGGGTTTCGCTCGCGATCGCGGATTTCAGATTGTCGGAGGTCGCGCCGAAGGGGAGGCCGGTGATCGGGTCGCCGCACTGCTCCAGGTATTCCAGATGACCGTGGGCATGTCCGGTCTCGCCGTCGGCGGTGGAGCGGAACACCGCGGCCGCGTCGTTGTAGCCCTCGATGTCGGCCTTCTGCGCGAAATACAGGTAGCGGCGGTTCGCCTGGGCTTCGCCGGCGAAGGCGGCCTTGAGATTGTCCTCGGTTTTCGAACCCTTCAGGCTCATGGCTCGCGGCCTCCTGACGACGTACGCACAGGCCGAGCATACGTCGCCCGGTGCAAAGATGCAGTCGATTGTTTCGATGAAATCGATAGATTTGGCGAATGACGCAACGCAGCAGCGCCGGCCATGAGGACAGGCCTGCGGCTCAACCCGCGGCCCGGCTCCGCGCGCGCCTGCGTGCGGCCGGTCTCGCCGGCGGCGGACGGCCGGGCAACTGGCCGGTATCGAGCAGGCCGGCGGGCAGTTCGCGGAATACCGTCGACAGCCGGCTCAGGAACTGGGACATCGCCGAACTGCGCCGCCAGACCATCGCGATCCGCCGGCTCGGCGCCGGGTTGCGGAACGGCAGCAGGTGCATGTCCTGCGAAGACGCCACCGGCGGTTTCACCGCCAGCACCGGCAGCAGGGTGATGCCGACGTTGGCCGCGACCATCTGGCGCAGGGTTTCCAGCGAGGTCGCGCGGAACCCGCTCTTTTCGCTGGCGCCCGCCAGTTGGCACACGTCCAGGGCCTGATCGCGCAGGCAGTGCCCATCTTCCAGCAGCAGCAGGCTTTCCTGGGCCAGATCGCGCATCGCCAGAGGCTTGCCGCCGGCCAGCGGGTGCCGCTCCGGCACCGCAAGCAGGAACGGCTCCTCGAACAGGAATTCCAGATGCAGTTGTTCGTCGTGCAGGGGCAGCGCCAGCACCCCGGCGTCGAGCCGGCCCTCGCGCAACTGACGCAGGATGACCTCGGTCTTCTCCTCGACCAGCAGCAGTTCCAGATGCGGGAAGCTGTTCCGGACCCGCGGCACCACATGCGGCAGCAGATACGGCCCGAGGGTGGGGAAGATGCCGAGCCGCACCGTGCCGGCTTCCGGGTCCTGGCTTCGCCGTGCGACCTCGCGCATCTCCTCGACATCGGCCACGATCCGGCGCGCGCGCTCGGCGACGTCGCGTCCGGCCACCGTCAGCATCACCCGCCGCGGCGCGCGTTCGACCAGGGCGATGCCGAGTTCCTCTTCGAGTTTGCGGATCTGGGTCGACAGGGTCGGCTGGCTGATGAAACAGGCTGCTGCTGCCCGGCCGAAATGTTTGTGATCGGCCAGGGCGACCAGGTACTTGAGATCGCGCAGATTCATTCAGGGCCCTCGTGACGACGGTCGTGTCGCAACGTTCCCGCAACTTACCGCGATTGAACCGCGCTGTGACGTGCCGCGAGACCTGTCTCTTCTGACAGGCTTGCGAATTTCGTTCAGGCAGGGCGCGGCAGCGCGGTCATGCCGCCTGCGCTTCCTCGGCCGGCGCGCTGGTCCGGATCAGATGATCGAACGCGCCCAAGGCCGCCTTCGAGCCTTCGCTCATCGCGATCACGATCTGCTTGTAGGGCACGGTGGTGGCGTCGCCGGCGGCGAACACCCCCGGCAGCGAGGTCTGGCCGCGGTCGTCGACCACGATCTCGCCGCGTGTGGTCAGTTCGATCGTGCCCTTCAGCCATTCTGTGTTGGGCAGCAGCCCGATCTGTACGAACACGCCGTCCACCGCCAGCGTATGCGCGGCGTGGGTGCCGCGATCGAGCCAGGTCAGACCGGTGACCCGGCGACCGTCGCCGAGCACTTCGGTGGTCTGGCCGGAGACGATCACGGTCACGTTCGGCAGGCTGAACAGCTTTCGCTGCAGCACCGCGTCGGCGCGCAGACGGGCGTCGAACTCGATCAGGGTGACGTGGGCGACGAGGCCGGCC
>JBIJAD010000290.1:0-5206 GCA_044345955.1 Lysobacteraceae bacterium | reverse complement strand
AGATCGATCGCCGCTTCCACGCCGGAATTCCCGCCGCCGATCACCGCGACTCGCTTGCCCTTGAACAGCGGGCCGTCGCAGTGCGGGCAATAGGCCACGCCCTTGTTGCGATATTCCTGCTCGCCGGGCACGTTCATCTGCCGCCAGCGCGCGCCGGTGGCGAGGATCACGGTCTTCGACTTCAGCGCGGCGCCGCCGGCCAATCGCACTTCGACCAGCCCGTCGGCGCCCGCCGGCAGCAGGCGCTCGGCGCGCTGCAGCGGCATCAGATCGACCTCGTACTCGCGCACGTGCCGCTCCATCGCGGAGACCAGCTTCGGGCCTTCGGTCTCCGGCACCGAAATGAAATTCTCGATCGCCATCGTGTCCAGCACCTGGCCGCCGAAGCGCTCGGCGAGCAGACCGGTGCGGATGCCTTTGCGCGCGGCGTAGATCGCGGCCGCGGCGCCGGCCGGGCCGCCGCCGACGATCAGCACGTCGAACGGGTCCTTCGCGGCCAGCTTCGCCGCTTCGCGCGCAGCGGCGCCGGTATCCAACTTGGCCAGCAGCGCCTCCACGTCCATTCGGCCGGCGGCGAACGGTTCGCCGTTGAGGTAGACCGCCGGCACCGACATCACTTCGCGCGCCTCGACCTCGGCCTGGAACAGCGCGCCGTCGATCGCGACATGCCGCACCCGCGGGTTGAGCACCGCCATCAGGTTCAGCGCCTGGACCACGTCCGGACAGTTCTGGCAGCTCAGCGAGTAATAGGTTTCGAAGCGCAGCAGGCCTTCCTCGCCGCGACCTTCGAGCGCGCGGATGCGTTCGATCGTCTCCTCGGCCAGCTTCGGCGGATGGCCGCCGACCTGCAGCAGGGCCAGCACCAGCGACGTGAATTCGTGGCCCATCGGGATGCCCGCGAAGCGCAGGGCGATGTCGTGGCCGGGGCTGGCGATCGCGAACGAGGGCACGCGCTCACCGGATGGGGGGCTCTCGCGCAGTGTGACCTTGTCCGAGAGCGTGGTCAGTTCGGTCAGCAGCGCGCGCAGTTCGCGCGAGGACGCGCCGTCGTCGAGCGCGGCGATCAGCTCCACCGGGCGGACGAGTTTCTGCAGATAGGCCTGCAGTTGGGTCTTCAGATCGTGATCGAGCATGGCCGGTCGTCGTTGTGGGGGAAAGTCGGGCGGCGGCCGCGACGTTCGCGGCAGCGGCCTGCGCCGTGGAATCCGCGCCGGGGGAGGGGGAGACCGGCGTGGGGGAGGGATCCGGTGCGGAGCAGGCCGCTGACGCCAACGCCGTGCCGTGCGGCATGGCGAGGAGGCACAACGTCCGGCGGGGCGATCCTGCCCGCCGGGGTTCACGGAGGTGCGACGGGGAGCGTCGCGGGGAGAAATCGTGTGCTGCGTTCTCCGCGGGGGCGTGCACGCGCCGTCCGCGAAGCGTGAGTCAGATCTTGCCGACCAGATCCAGCGACGGCTTCAGCGTCTGCGCGCCTTCGTTCCACTTCGCCGGGCAGACCTGGCCCGGGTTGGCGGCGACGAACTGCGCGGCCTTGAGCTTGCGCAGGGTTTCGGAGACGTCGCGGGCGATGGCGTTGTCGTGGATTTCCAGGGTCTTGATCACGCCTTCCGGATTGATGATGAAGGTGCCGCGCAGGGCCAGGCCTTCTTCCTCGATGTGCACGCCGAAGGCGCGGGTGAGCTGATGGGTCGGGTCGCCGACCAGCGGGAACTGGGCCTTGCCGACCGCCGGCGAGGTGTCGTGCCAGATCTTGTGCGCGAAGTGGGTGTCGGTGGTGACGATGTAGACCTCGGCGCCCAGCTTCTGGAATTCGGCGTAATTGTTCGCGGCGTCCTCGACCTCGGTCGGGCAATTGAAGGTGAAGGCGGCGGGCATGAAGATCAGGACCGACCACTTGCCCTTGAGAGTCTCGTCCGAGACCTGGACGAACTCGCCGTTCTGGTAGGCGGTGGCCTTGAAGGGTTGGATACGGGTGTTGATCAGTGACATCGTGGTTCCTCGATGGGGGTGGGTGAACGAATGATGGGGATGGCGTTGTGCGATGCAACATTCTAGGCAGGCGATGTTCATTCTCACAATCAATTGATTTTATTATTTCGATAGTTGAAATCTATCAATAGCCAGGCGACGGTTCTGCTCGGCCGGCGGTCGCGGGATTGCCGTATCCTCCCGGCGCCCGGGCCCACATGACCCGGGCTCTCCGACTTTCCCGCCCCGGACACCCCGATGCCCTCCGCCCTCCGCTTCGTTGCCGGTCCGCGCGCCCCGTGCAGCCCGCGCGTGCGTTCTGCGGGAGGTCGCCGATGAGTCCGTCCGCCGGGGCCGACCCGCGCCCGCCCGCGACACCGACCGTACAGGTCCTGCTGCAGGGCGCGGCCGGCCGGATCGACGCCTTCGAGGCCGAACTCCTGCTGGCGCACGCCCTAGGCAAGTCGCGGGCCTGGCTGTACGCCCATCGTGACGACCGCCTGCCGGCGGCCGAGGCCGCGCGCTGCGAGGCCCTGTTCGCGCGCCGCGCCCTCGGCGAGCCGGTGGCCTATCTCACCGGCCGGCGCGGGTTCTGGGCCTTCGATCTGATGGTCTCGCCGCAGACCCTGATCCCGCGGCCGGAAACCGAGCGCCTCGTCGAGCTGGCGCTGGAGCGGGCATCGCCGGACGAGGACCTGCGGCTGGCCGACCTCGGCACCGGCAGCGGCGCGGTCGCGCTGGCGCTGGCGCACGAGCGCCGTCGCGCGCGGGTCGTCGCCACCGACATCAGCGGCGGTGCGCTCGAGGTGGCCCGCGCCAATGCGCGGATGCTGGGCCTGGGCAATCTCGATTTCCGTCAGGGCGACTGGCTGGCGCCGCTGGCCGGCGAGCGTTTCGACATCATCGTCAGCAATCCGCCGTACATCGCCGAGGGCGATCCGCATCTGCGCCAGGGCGATCTGCGCCATGAGCCGGCCCGGGCGCTGGCCTCGGGCCGGGAGGGGCTGGATGCGATCGGCATCATCGCCCGCGATGCCCCGGCGCATCTGCATCCGGACGGCTGGCTGCTGATCGAGCACGGCTGGGAGCAGGGCGCCGCGGTCCGCGCCCTGCTCGGCTACGCCGGCTTCCGCAACGTGCATACCGACCGCGACCTCGAAGGCCGCGACCGCGTGACCATCGGCAGGCGTTGAGCGCGGCCGGACCCGTCAGCATGGGCCAAGCCCCTGCCGAGCGCGCGCGGATGCGCCCTGATGCCACGTCACTCCGGTTCGCCGCGTCGCGCAGGCTGCTGTCGCTGTGCGTCCTCATCCTGGCCGCCTGCGCCGCGCCCGCGAACGGCGATGCCGCCGCCGACCGTCGCGAGGCGCTGGTCGCCGCGATGGCCGCGCGCGACGCTGTCGCCATCCGGCGCGAGGTCGATGCCGCCGAGCGCGCGCTGGGCGATCGCGTCGGCGAACCCGAAGTCCCCGATCGCCACGAACCGATCCCGCGCGACGTCTGGCCGCTGTCGGCCGACGAAGCGCGCCGCGCGGTGGCGCCGGCGCTGGCGCGGCTGCAGACCCTGGCCTGGTGGAACGGTGCGGTCGATCCGCGTGCGCTCGGCCATCCGCTGCGCGAGCCGGCCGAGGTCGTGGTCGGCGCGCTGGCGATGGCCGCGGCCGATCCCGACGCCGCCGCCGCGCGCGCGCAGGCGGTCGCGGCCGGCGAATTCCTGCTGCGTGCGCAGCGCGAAGCAGACACCGGCGGTTTTCCGTTCCCGGCTTCGCGCGGCGTGTCCGACGCCGCGCCGTTCCGTTCCTCCGCGCGCTTCCTCGCCGAGGCCGAACGTCGCGGGTTCCTCGATGCAGTCGTGCGCAACGGCTGGATCATCGACGATCGCGGCGACGGCGGCCTGCAGTTCGACAACGGCGAATGCGGCGTGGCGATGCTCGCCCTGCATGCGGCCACCGGCGAGGCGAAATATCTCGATGCCGCGCGCCGCGCCGCCGACTGGGCGATCGCCCAGCCGCTGGCCGCGAACTGGAACTACAACAGTTTCAGCGTGTTTCTGCTGGCCGAGTTCGCGCGCGTCACCGGCGAGACGCGCTATCGCGACGCCGCGCTGGACAAAGCGCGTTTCGGCGTGATCCCCGGTCAGTTGCGCGAGGGCCGCAACGCGGGGCGCTGGGTCGATCCGCACAATGCGCGTCCCGCCTATCACTACATCATGCTGCGCTCGCTCGCGTCGTTGCTGGCGGCGTTGCCGGTCGATCATGTCGCGCACGCGGAGATCGACGCCGCGCTGCGGCTCGGTCTGCGCGCGCGCAATCGCGACTTCGCCGGTGCCGGTGCGCCCAACAAGGATCACGCGCTGCAGGCGCTGCGGATCGTCGCGAGACTCGGTCGCGACGATCCGTCCCTCTTCGAAGACACCGGCAGCCGCGAAGCGCTGGATGCGCTGCAACGTCTCGCCGCCGCGCAATGGCGCGCAGGACGCGCGCCGCTGGGGCCGCGCGCCTTCGGCGAACTGCTCGCCGACGCGGCCGCGCCGCCGGCCATGCGCTAAACTCCCGCCCGCCCATTCTCCCGACGCAGGAACCGTCATGCGCACGCTCTATCCCGATATCGAGCCTTTCGACACCGGCACGCTCCGCGTCGACGACCGCCACGTCCTCTACTACGAACAATGCGGCAATCCCGCCGGCAAACCGGTGGTGATGCTGCACGGCGGCCCGGGCGGCGGCTGCAGTTCGAAGATGCGCCGCTTCCACGATCCGTCGAAGTACCGCATCGTCCTGTTCGACCAGCGCGGCGCCGGCCGCTCCACGCCGCACGCGGATCTGGTCGACAACACCACCTGGCATCTGGTCGCCGACATCGAACGCCTGCGCGAAACGCTCGGCATCGAACGCTGGCAGGTGTTCGGCGGCTCCTGGGGCTCGACCCTCGCGCTGGCCTATGCCGAAACCCATCCGCAGCGCGTGACCGAGCTGGTGCTGCGCGGCATCTTCATGCTGCGGCGCTGGGAGCTGGAGTGGTTCTATCAGGAAGGCGCTTCGCGCCTGTTCCCGGATGCGTGGGAGCACTACCTCACCGCGATTCCGCCGGTCGAACGTCACGACCTGATTTCCGCCTATCATCGCCGTCTCACCAGCGCGGACGAAAGCGTCCGCCTCGCCGCCGCACGCGCCTGGAGCGTGTGGGAAGGCGCCACCAGCTTCCTGCACATGGACCCGGACTTCGTTGCCGGCCACGA
>JBIJAD010000388.1:0-3635 GCA_044345955.1 Lysobacteraceae bacterium | reverse complement strand
GCCCGCGATGCGCATGCGCATCGCGGGCACCGGTCGAGTCTATGCGGCGAACACCGCGGCGATGTTAAGTTCCCGTAAGTCGATGTGCGATCGATCGCATTCCGGTGCAGCGTACGCGCATGAATGTGCGCCGCGATCGCGTTCGGGCACGATGCGCGAAGTGCCGGCGCCGACGCGCCGCGGCCGCTGCCGCAGTGCGCGATTCGATCGTGCCGTGCGCGCTGTGTCACCATGTCGCGTCCGAGCCCGCCGATCGCTCTCGTCGCCATGCCTGCACGCACGTCCGAATTCGACCTCATCGCCCGCATCCGCCGGCGCGTGGGCGGCCGCGACGATGTCATCCTCGGCATCGGCGACGACGCCGCGATCCTGCGTTTGCCGGCGGGCCGCGATCTGGTCGTCGCGATGGACACGCTCAATGCCGGCGTGCATTTCCCGGAAGACACCGCGCCGGCCGACATCGGCTGGAAGGCGCTGGCGGTGAATCTGTCGGACCTCGCCGCGATGGCCGCCGAGCCGGCCTGGTGCACGTTGTCGCTGTCGCTGCCTGCGTCGGATACGAGTTGGGTCGACGGTTTTCTCGACGGTTTTCTCGATCTCGCTGCGCAGCATGGTGTCGCGCTGGTCGGCGGCGACACCACCCGTGGGCCGTTGTCGGTCTGCGTCGCGGCGCACGGTCTGCTCGCGCCGCGCGGCGCCCTTCGCCGCGATGCAGCCCGCGTCGGTGACGACATCTGGATCACCGGAACGCTCGGCGACGCCGCCGGTGCGCTGCGCCAGTGGCAGTCCGGCGACGCGCCCGATCCCGCGCTGCGCGCGCGCCTCGACCGGCCGACGCCGCGGCTGGCCGCCGGACGCGCGCTCGCCGGCATCGCGCATGCCTGCATCGATGTGTCCGACGGCCTGCTCGCCGATCTCGGCCACATCTGCGCCGCGAGTCGGGTCGGCGCACGGATCGAAATCGACGCCTTGCCCGCGTCCGACGCGCTGCGCGCAGCGTTCGCCGTCGATGCGCTGCGCAATCTGCAGGCCGCCGGCGGCGACGATTACGAACTGTGCTTCAGCGCGCCGAAAACCGCGCGGCCCGCGATCGAGGACGCGCTCGCGCAGTGCGATGTCGCGGCGACCCGGATCGGGGTCCTGGTCGCGGCGGACGAGGGCATCGTCGCCCGCGATCGCGAAGGTCTCGTGTGGACGCCGCCGCGTCGCGGTTACGCGCATTTCGCGAATCCCGACTGATCGACGGCGAAGGCGAGTCGGGCCTCCCGGGCCTCCCGCACGATGCGCTCCGGTGCGCTACTCGCCCGCCAGCGCCGCGCGCACCTGCGCGCGCAGCGCCGGCACCTCCTCGCGTTCGAACCACGGATTCGCCTTGAACCAGCCGATGTTGCGCGGGCTTGGATGCGGCAGCGGGAAGCAGCGCGGCAGATGACGGGCGTAGTCCGCCACGGTCGCGGTGAGGGTCGCGCCGCGGTGCGGGCCGAGAAAATACGCCTGCGCGTATTGTCCGATCGCCAGGATCAGCCGCACGTTCGGCAACAGCGGGATCAGTCGCGGATGCCAGGTCGCGCGGCATTCGGGTCGCGGCGGCGCATCGCCGCTGCCGGCTTTGCCGGGATAGCAGAAGCCCATCGGCACGATCGCGATGCGGCGTTCGTCGTAGAAGGTCTCGGGCGTCATCTCCAGCCAGTCGCGCAACCGTCTGCCGCTGGCGTCGTCCCAGGGCACGCCGCTGGCGTGCACCTTCGTACCCGGCGCCTGGCCGGCGATCAGCAGCCGTGCGTCCGCACTGGCGCGCAGCACCGGGCGCGGGCCCAGCGGCAGGTGCGCCGCACACAGGCGGCAGGCGCGGATCTCGCCCAGCAGCGCTTCGAGTGTCGGCGGATCGGAGGAGCGGCTCACGGCGGCAGCAGCTTGCCCGGGTTGAGGATGCCGCCGGGATCGAACGCGCGCTTCACCGCGCGCATCAGCGCCAGGGTCGGCGCGTCGATCGCCTGGGCCATGAAATCGCGCTTGGCCAGACCGATGCCGTGTTCGCCGGACAGCGTGCCTTCCAGCGACAGTGCGAGCGTGAACACTTCCGCCATCGCCGCCTGCGCGCGTTCGTTCTGCGCCGGATCGGCCGGGTCGTACATCAGATTGACGTGCAGATTGCCGTTGCCGGCATGGCCGAAGCAGACGATCGGCAGCGACCGTCCGCGCGCGATCGTGCGCACGCCGGCGACCAGCGCGGGGATGCGCGAGACCGGCACCACCACGTCTTCGTTGATCTTGCCCGGCGCGAGGCTGCGCAGCGCCGGCGACAGCGCCTTGCGCGCGGCCCACAGCCGTTCGCGCGCGCGCGCGTCGGCGGCGGGTTCGACGTCGAGACAGCCTTCGCCGTCCGCCGCGCGCATCAGCGCCGCGACCGTCGACGCGAGGGTGTCCGGATCGCCGTCCGCTTCGATCATCAGCAGCGCGCCGGCATGCTCCAGAAGCGCATCTCCGGGCAGATCGCTCTCGCCGGTCGCGGCGTGCATCTGCGCGCGCGCCAGCCGCAGCGAGGTGTCGTCCATGAACTCCAGCATCGACGGCGTCTGCGGTTGCGCCATCAGCCGCGCCACCGCGGCGGCCGCGGATTCGACATCGCGATACAGGGCCCGCAGCGCCTGACGCGCCGCCGGCAGCGGCGTCAGCTTCAGGGTCGCCTCGACGATCAGCGCCAGCGTGCCCTCGCTGCCGACCAGCAGCCGCTGCAGGTCGTAGCCGGTCGCGCCCTTGGTGGTCGCGCTGCCGCAGCGGATCAGTTCGCCGGCGCCGGTCACCGCGGTCAGCGCCAGCACGTTGTCGCGGCTGGCGCCGTATTTCACCGCCCGCGGGCCGCCGGCGTTGCAGGCCAGATTGCCGCCGACCGTGGAGAAATCGGCGCTGGTCGGGTCCGGCGGCCAGAACAGTCCGTGCGGCGCGAGCGCGCGTTGCAGATCGCCGTTGAGCACGCCCGGCTCGACCACCGCGCAGCGGTCGCCGGGGCGGATCGCGAGAATCCGCTGCATGCGTTCGAACGAGACCACCACGCCGCCTTCGACCGGCACGCTCGCGCCGGTAGTGTTGGTGCCGCGGCCGCGGGCGACGATCGGCACCCGATGCGCGCGGCAGGCGCGGACCAGCGAGACGACCTGATCGACCGTGGTCGGCAGCGCCACCGCATCCGGCAGCGCCTGGCGCCGCGAGTTGTCGTAGCCGTAGGTCAGGCGCTCGCCGGCATCGGTACGCAGGCCATCGCCGAGGATGACGGCCAGATCGCGGAGCAGGGCGGCGGGCAGGGTGGGCATGCGCGGATTCCAGACATGTGCAGACGGTAGGCCTCGCCCCGCGATCCGCTCAGGGATCGTCCGCGCGGAACGCGTCGCGCAGCCAGACGAACTCCGGCGTCTCGGGCGTGCCCGAAGCGTCGATCACGTCGAACCGGCAGGGCAGGCGCGCGAGCGCCGGATGCGCGAGCAGGAAAACTTCGGCCGCGTGCACCAGCAGGCGACGCTTGCCCGCGCCGATCGATGCGGCGCCACCGCCGAAGCCGTGGGCCGCGGCCTGTCCTCCGCGGCGGTAGCGCACCTCGACGAATACCAGGGTGTCGCCTTCGCGCATCACCAGGTCGA
>JBIJAD010000387.1:0-3644 GCA_044345955.1 Lysobacteraceae bacterium | reverse complement strand
TGGCATGCGGGGTGTAGAGATGGCGCTCGATCCAGTCGTTCGGCGCACCCTTGCCGTACTGCTCGATCGAGGCGCGGTCGCGGCGCGCTTCGCGGTACAGCTCCACGCCGCGCCAGAACACCGTACCGATGCCCTTGGTCATCGGGCTGTGCGGGTCCTCCTCGGTCTCGCACTTGGCGTGGTGCTTGCGGTGGATCGCGACCCATTCCTTGGTGATCATCGAGGTGGTCAGCCACGTCCAGAAACGGAAGACGTGATTGATCAGCGGATGGAAATCGACGCCGCGATGCGCCTGGCTGCGGTGCAGGTAAAGCGTGACCGCGAAGATCGTCAACTGGGTCGCGATCAGGAAATACACGGCCAGCGCGAGCCAGCCGGCCTGGAGCAGGCCGCCGGCGAGAAAATCGAACAGGGACAGGGACATGGCACGGGACTCGAACGGTATTCGTGCATCATGGGGGCGGCGGCGACCGATTGCCATACGTGCGAAAGCGTATGGTGGGCCCGCATGGGCCGGCCCGGTCGAAGCTCCGCGACCGGCGTCGCGCTTTCCGGCCTGCGCCGCGGTATGGAATGATGCCGCCCATGTCGATCTACGCCCTCAAACCGAAGTTCCAGGGCCTGCTGCGCCCGCTGGTCCGTCGGTTGCACGCATTCAGGGTCACCGCCAACCAGGTGACCCTCGCCGCCTGCGCGGTCTCGGTCGCGCTCGGTCTCTGGCTGTACTTCGCGACCGCCGCCGGGGCGATACCGCCGACCGCCTTCCTGCTGCTGCCGCTGTGGCTGTTCCTGCGCATGGCCTTCAACGCGATCGACGGCATGCTCGCGCGCGAGTTCGGCCAGCAGTCGAAGCTGGGCGCCTATCTGAACGAGATGACCGACGTGATCGCCGACGCCGCGCTGGCCCTGCCGTTCGCCGCGATCGCGCCCTTCGCCGACGGCGACGGGCCGCTGTGGATCGCGGCGTTCGTGGTCCTGGCGGGCTTGAGCGAATTCGCCGGCGCGCTCGGGCCCACGGTCGGCGCCAGCCGCCGTTACGACGGACCGATGGGCAAGAGCGACCGCGCGTTCGTGCTGGGGGCGGTCGCACTGTGGATCGGGCTTGTCGGCGCATTGCCCGATGCGACGTTGTGGCTGTTCCCCGCGCTGTGCGCGCTCACCGGTTGGACCGTCGTCCGCCGGGTGCGCAACGGCCTGCGCGAGGCGGCCGCGGGCGCTTGAGCACGACGCGACGGCATCGACTCCGGGGAGGGATCGCGATGACACATCGAAGCGACACGCGCGGTGTCGTTCAACAGGGAATCGCCGAGCGGCTGATCGCCGTGTTCATCATCGGTTTCATCCGTCTGCTCACCGGCGCGCAGGCCTATTGGCGCGGCAGCAGGCCGACCGCGGCGCAGCGGATCTACTTCGCCAATCACGCCAGCCACGGCGATTTCGTGCTGCTCTGGGCCTCGCTGCCGCCGTGGCTGCGCCGGCGCACCCGGCCGGTGGCCGGCGCCGACTACTGGAACAAGAGCGCGCTGCGCCGTTTCGTCGGCGGCCGGGTGTTCCGCGCGGTGCTGATCGATCGCGAACGCCGCGAAGGCAGCCCCGACCCGGTCGAACAGATGGCCCAGACCCTCGACGGCGGCGATTCGCTGATCATTTTTCCCGAAGGCACCCGCAACACCACCGACGCGGTGCTGCTGCCGTTCAAGAGCGGGCTGTTCCACCTCGCCCGACGCGCGCCGCGCGCGGAGCTGATCCCGGTGTGGATCAACAATCTGGCGCGAGTGATGCCCAAGGGCGAGCTGGTGCCTATCCCGCTGCTGTGCACCGTCGGCTTCGGCCCGGCGCTGGCGCGCGTCGAAGGGGAGGACAAGGCCGCCTTCCTCGCCCGCGCGCGCGAAGCGCTGCTCGCGCTGCGCCCGGACGATCACGACGATCGTCGCGATGATGAAGACCGCGACGACGACACCTCCACGCCGGAGACCGCCACTCCCGCCCCGACGGAGCCCGCCTGATGCATGTCCCCGCCCCGCCTGCCCACGCCCTGCCGATCTTCTACGGCGCGGTCGCCGTGCTCGCCATCGCCTCGCTCGTCGGCTGGCTGTTGAAACTGCGTTTCGCGCCGGAGGAGCCGCACGCCACCATCGACAACCTCAACAGCCGCATCCGCGCCTGGTGGTGGATGGTCGGCGTGCTCGCCGCCGCGTTCTGGTTCGGCAAGGGCGGGGTGATCGTGCTGTTCGGCCTGCTCTCGTTCTTCGCCCTGCGCGAATACATCACCCTGTGCTACACCCGCCGCGGCGATCATCTGGTGCTGCTGCTCAGTTTCTTCATCGCACTGCCGACCCAGTACGCACTGATCTGGATCGAGTGGTACGGGCTGTACGCGATCTTCATCCCGGTCTACGCCTTCCTGCTGCTGCCGATCTTCGCCGCGCTCGGCGCCGACACCACCCGCTTTCTCGAACGCGCGTCCAAGGTGCAGTGGGGGCTGATGATCTGCGTGTTCTGCCTCTCGCATGTGCCGGCGCTGATGACCCTGAACATCCCGGGCTACGAGGGCCGCAACCTGCTGCTGATCGCGTTCCTGGTGATCGTGGTGCAGGGCAGCGACGTGCTGCAGTATTGCTGGGGCAAGCTGCTGGGCCGGCACAAGGTCGCACCCGCGCTGTCGCCGTCCAAGACCTGGGAAGGCCTGATCGGCGGCGTCGCCACCGCGACCCTGCTGGGCACCGCGCTGCACGGCATCACCCCGTTCACCCCGCTGGAAGCGGCGCTGGTCGCGCTGGTGATCTGCCTGATGGGCTTCTTCGGCGGCCTGGTGATGTCCGCGATCAAACGGGACCGAGGGGTGAAGGACTGGGGCCACATGATCGAAGGCCACGGCGGCATCCTCGACCGCCTCGACTCGGTGGTGTTCGCCGCACCGATCTTCTTCCACCTCGTCCGCTACGGTTGGCAATAGGCCCGGAGACGCGCGTATGCAACGCAACACGAAAATCCTGCTGCTCGTTCTCGGCGTCATCGTCTTCCTCGGCGTCGGCGCGATCCTCGTCGCCGCGCTGTTCATCGTGCGCAACGCCGACGGCTGGGTCGATCGCGGCCGCGAGCGCATGATCGCCGGACGCGAAGCCGGCGCGACCCTCGACAGCCAGGGCTGCGTCGACCGCAGCATCGCCGAGTACCGCAAAAGCCGCGGCCCGATCTCCGCGATCTCGCAGCGCATCTGGCTGACCGGCTGCCTCGAAACCGCCGAACCGAACGGCGCCATCTGTCCGGACATCGACGCCGAATCCACCCTCGGCGCCGTCGGCCAACTGCTCGCCGCCCGCAACGCCTTCTGCGTCCGCCACGGCCTCGGCGGCGATCAGGGCTGCCAGCAACTGGCGGAAGGGATCGAAAGCTTCTGCTTCGATGTCGAGACGCCGGAGGCGGAGGTGTTGGGGGAGTCTCGGCAGGAAACGCAGTGACATCAGGGGCGCTGTTCCGCAATCACCGCGGCAAGGTCGCGGCTGCCCGGACAGGATGGGCGATGGACGAAGGCCGCGCGCTCATGGGCCTCATCGCTCATGCTCGTGTAATGACCCAGTGAAAACCTGCTCAGGTTTAACCTAGAGAAAGGAGACACCCATGAGTGCAGTGATGGACGAAGA
>JBIJAD010000386.1:0-3652 GCA_044345955.1 Lysobacteraceae bacterium | reverse complement strand
CAGATTCACTTGCAATGACCGCTCCTGGCCAAAACCAGCCGCCCAACCCTCACCCTTCCCGATCGTCGCGCACCCACACGCCGCCGTGTTCGATCTTCACCGGAAACTTCGCCACCGGCTCGTAGGCAGGGGCGCACAGCGCGCGGCCGTCGCGCAGGTCGAAGCGGGCGCCGTGCAGGACGCAGGTGATGCTGCCATCGCTCGCATCGACTTCGCCTGCGGATAGTTCGTAGTCGTCGTGCGTGCACTTGTCTTCGACCGCGTACAGTTCGCCGTCGAGATTCACGACCAGGATCGGGGTGTCGTCGGCCCAGACCACGGTTTTCTCGCCGGGGAGCAATTGCTCGGTGGCGCAGACGAAGGTCCAGTCGCTCACAAAGGTTTCTCCAGCACTTCGAAGCGCAGATCGTCGCGCTTGGGCAGACCGTAACGCGGATTGCCGTAGGGGAAGGGCTTGCGGATGCCGGTGCGGCGATAGCCGCGGCGTTCGTAGAACGCGATCAGTTCGTCACGCACGTCGATCACGGTCATGCGCATCGACGTGCAGCCAAAGTCCTCGCGCGCCAGGCGTTCGGCTTCGGCCAGCACGATCTTGCCGATACCGCCGCCCTGGGTTTTCGGGTCGACCGAGAACATGCCGAAGTAGGCCGCGCCGTCGTCCTCGGCCGCGACATGCGCACAGGCGATCATGCGGTTGCCGTCTTCGGCGGCGTGTTCGGCCACCAGGATCGCGCTGCGCGGCCGCGCCAGATCTTCGCGCAGCATGTCGGCGTCGATGCGCTGGCCGTCGAGCAGGTCGGCTTCGGTGGTCCAGCCGCGGCGGCTGTCCTCGCCGCGATAAGCGGAGGTCACCAGCGCGACCAGCGCCGGGATGTCGGCCTCGGTGGCCGTGCGGAAGGCGAGTGCGGTCATCGTGGCGATCGTGGTCGTAATCGTGGTCGCGGCTCAGCCCAGCAGACGGCGCACCTTGCGCACGGCGGTGGCGAAGGTGTCGATCTCGTCGTGGGTGTTGTAGAAGGCGAAGGAGGCGCGGCAGGTCGCCGGCACACCGTAGAAGCGCATCAGCGGATGCGCGCAGTGGTGGCCACTGCGCACCGCGACACCTTCCAGGTCGAGCAGCGTCGCCAGATCGTGCGCATGCGCGCCTTCGATCAGGAAGCTGATCACCGCGGCCTTTTCCGGCGCATGGCCGATGATGCGCAGGCCGTCGATCCCGCGCAGCGCTTCGGTCGCATGCGCCAGCAACTCGGCCTCGCGGGCTTCGATCGCGTCCATGCCGATCGCGGTGAGGTAATCGACCGCGGCGCCGAGCCCGATGTGGCCGGCGATGTTCGGCGTGCCGGCCTCGAAGCGATGCGGCGGATCGTTGAACACGGTGCCTTCGAACGACACTTCGCGGATCATCTCGCCGCCGCCGAGGAACGGCGGCATCGCCGCCAGGTGCTCGCGACGCGCCCACAGCGCGCCGGTGCCGGTGGGCCCGCACATCTTGTGTCCGGTGAGCGCGTAGAAGTCGCAGCCCAGCGACGGGATGTCCAGCGCCCGATGCGGCGCCGCCTGCGAGCCGTCGATCACGGTGACGATGCCGCGCCGGCGCGCTTCGCGGCAGATGTCCTTGACCGGATTGACCGTGCCCAGCACGTTGCTGACATGGGTCAGGCCGAGCAGCTTCACGTCCGCGGTCATCGCCGCGTGCAGCGCGTCGAGGTCGAGCGCGCCGTCCTCGCGGATCTCGGCGACCTTGATCCTGGCGCCGGTGCGCTCGGCGATCAACTGCCAGGGCACGATGTTGGCGTGATGCTCCATCCGCGACAGCAGGATCGTGTCGCCGGGGCCGAGCCGCGGCAGCGCCCATGCATACGCGACCAGATTGATCGCGAAGGTGGTGCCGCTGCACAGCACCAGCTCGTCCGCGCGCACCTTGAGGAAGCCCGCGAGTTTCGCCCGTGCGCCTTCGTAGGCCTCGGTCGCCTCGGTGCCGAGCGTGTGCACCGCGCGGCTGACGTTGGCGTTGTGGCGGCGGAAGAAGTCGTCGACGGTGTCGATGACCTTGGCCGGTTTTTGCCCGGTATTGGCCGAATCCAGATAGATCAGCGGTTTGCCGTGGACCTCGCGGGTCAGCAGCGGGAAGTCGGCGCGGATCGCGGCCCAGTCGATGCGCGGGGAAGCGACGGCGTTCATGCGGACGTGAGCCCCGCCAGATGGGCGTCGAGCACCGCAGTCATCGTTTCGCGCAGGGTCGCATCGTCGATGTTCGCCAGCACTTCCCGGCAGAACGCGGCGGTCAGCAGCGCGCGCGCTTCGGTTTCGGGCAGGCCGCGCGAACGCAGATAGAACAGCGCGGTCGGATCGAGCTGGCCGACGGTGGCACCGTGCGCGGCCTTGACCTCGTCGGCGTGGATGATCAGCACCGGCTGGGTGTCGATCTCGGCGTTCGCCGACAGCAGCAGGTTCTTGTTCGACAGATCGGCGTCGCTGCCGTCCGCGCCTTCGCGGATGGTGATGCCGCCGTGGAACACCGCGCGCCCGCGACCGGCGCCGAGCCCGCGCCAGAGCAGGCTGCAGGCGGTGTCGCGGGCGATGTGCTCGATCCCGAGGCGGGTGTCGAGATGGCGCTTGCCGTCGGCCAGCAGCACGCCGTTGGCGGTGAGTCGCGCGCCTTCGCCTTCGAGGCGCACATTGAGTTCGTGCCGCGACAGCGCGCCGCCCAGCTCCAGATCGGTGCGGCGATAGTCGGCGTTGCCCGCGAGCACCGCGTCGGTGCGCGCGAAGGCGGTCGCGCCCGCGTCTTCGTCCTGCGCATGCAGGTGGACGAGGCGCGCACCACGGCCCAGGTGCACGTGCGCGACGTGGTTGATGAGGCCTCGATGGGCGCCGAGCGCGAAATGATGCTCGACCAGGGTCAGCGACGACGCGTTGCGCAGATCGACGAAATGGCGCAGATGCATCGCAGCCTCGGCCGCGGACCCGGTCGAGACGAACACCAGATGAAACGGTGCCTCGGCGACGACGCCGTGATCGAGCCGGATCACCGCACCCTCGGCGGCGAGCGCGGCGTTGACCACCGCGAACACCTCGTCGGCGCCTGCGTAGCGGCGCTGCAGGAAGTGCGTATCGCGCGGTTCGCCTTCGCGCAGCAGGCGCGACAGCGGCTGGACATCGAGTCCAGCGGCCAGGTCGTCGATCGCGCTGCGCGCGGTATCGATGCGGCCGTCGACGAAGACCAACCGAGGCGACGGGATCGCGGCGAGGCGCGCATCCAGCGTGGCCGTGTCGAAGGCGGTCGGCGCCTGCGCCGAGGCGAACGCGCGCCGCTCCAGCGCGCGCAGCGGGGTGTATTTCCAGGCTTCGCTGCGCGGTCCGGGCAGGCCGTCGCGCAGCGCCGCGTCCAGCGCCGCGCGGCGCGCGCCGTCGAGGCCGGCGCTGTCGAACGCGGCGGCGAATGAGTCGAGCAACGCGCTCATCGGACGACGGCCTCCGGGCTCACCCGGTCGCGGATCCAGGCATAGCCGTGCTGTTCGAGTTCCAGCGCCAACTCCGGACCGCCGCTCTCGACGATCCGGCCATCGGCCAGCACGTGCACCACGTCGGGCTTGATGTAGTCGAGCAGGCGCTGATAGTGGGTGATGACCACGAATGCGCGATCCGGCCC
>JBIJAD010000385.1:0-3664 GCA_044345955.1 Lysobacteraceae bacterium | reverse complement strand
ACCAGGTCGGCGGAGAAGCCGAGGCACGCGAGGTCCTTCAGCTCGACGCGGGTCATCGGGCCGGTGGTGTCCTGCGAACCGACCGAGGTCATCTTCGGCTCGCAGTAGGCGCCCGGACGGATGCCCTGACCTTCCGGCAGGCCGCAGGCGCGTCCCACCATTTTTTGCGCCAGCGAGAAGCCCTTGCCGCTGTCTGCCGGCTGCTGCGGCAGACGGAACAGGGTCGAGGCCGGCAGGCCCAGCGACTCGCGCGCCTTTGCGGTGAGGCCGCGACCGACGATCAGCGGGATGCGGCCACCGGCGCGCACCTCGTCGAACAGCACCTCGCTCTTGACCATGAACTCGGCGATGACCTGGCCGTCCTTCAGCGCCTTGCCGTCGTAGGGACGCAGTTCGATGACGTCGCCCATCTGCATCGACGAGACGTCGAGCTCGATCGGCAGCGCGCCGGCATCTTCCATGGTGTTGTAGAAGATCGGCGCGATCTTGCTGCCCAGGCACACGCCGCCGAAGCGCTTGTTCGGGATGTACGGGATGTCCTCGCCGGTCCACCACAGCACCGAGTTGGTGGCCGACTTGCGGCTGGAACCGGTGCCGACCACGTCGCCGACGTAGGCGACCAGATGGCCCTTGGCCTTGAGCGCGTGCATGAGCTGGATCGGGCCGCGCTTGCCGTCTTCCTCCGGCTCGAACGGCGCGCCTTCGCGCTTGTTCTTCAGCATCGCCAGCGCGTGCAGCGGGATGTCCGGGCGGGTTGTGGCATCGGGCGCCGGCGACAGATCGTCGGTGTTGGTCTCGCCCGGCACCTTGAACACGGTGATGGTCAGGCTCTGCGGCACTTCAGGCTTGCTGGTGAACCATTCGGCGTCGGCCCAGCTCTGCAGCACGGCCTTGGCGTTGGCGTTGCCGGCCTTCGCCTTCTCCTCGACGTCGTGGAAGGCGTCGAACATCAGCAGGGTGTGCTTCAGCGCATCGGCGGCGATGGCGCCGACGACGGCATCGTCCAGCAGTTCGACCAGCGGGTGGATGTTGTAACCGCCGAGCATGGTGCCGAGCAGTTCGGTGGCGCGCTCGCGGTTGATCAGCGGGCACTGCTCGGTGCCGAAGGCGACGGCGGCGAGGTACGAGGCCTTCACCTTGGCGGCATCGTCGACGCCGGCCGGCACGCGGTTGGCGATCAGGTCGACGAGGATGGCTTCCTCGCCCGCCGGCGGCGCCTTGAGCAGCTCGATGACTTCGGCGGTCTGCTGCGCGGTCAGCGGCAGCGGCGGAATGCCGAGCGCGGCGCGTTCGGCGACGTGTTGGCGGTAGGCGGCGAGCATCTGGAAACTCCTGCGTGAGGCGTGACGGAATGGGGTCGGAAATGATTCGGGGACGGGTCAGGCGACGGGCACGATCAGCTTCAGGCCCTTGAAGTATTCGCGGAAGAATCCGTCGTCGAAGGTGATCAGTCCATTGCACTGCAGGAGGGCATGGGCGCCGATCAGGAAGTCGGGGGCGGCGCGGTGGCCGCCGCCGGTGCGCTGGCCGCTGCTGCGCTGACGGTGGCGGCGCTGCATCTCGCCCGCGCGCAGGGCCGATTTGGGCTCCAGCGGGCTGAAGCGGATGCCCATCTCCTCCAGCACGGTCAGCGCCTCGGCGCCGTCGCGCAGCGCCCCGCAGACCTCCGCCAGGGCGACGTCGCAGACCACCACCGGGCCTGCGCTCAGACATTGGCGCAGGCAGGCTTCGGTGGCATCGGCGCGCGGACCGTCGGCCAGCAGGTCGATCAGGACCGGCGAGTCGATCGCGATCACGTCGCCTCCGGCTCGCCTTCGGCCGCGCGACCGCGGACGGCCTCGATGGCGGCGTCGGTACTGGCGAAGCCGTCGAGCCGGAACCGGCCGCGGGCACGCGAGACCGCGTCATCCACCGACTTGCGCAGGATGATCCGGCTGCCGTCCAGCTCGACCTTGAGCACGGTGCCCTTGGTCAGGCCCAGAGCATCGCGCACCGCCTTGGGCAGGGTGATCTGGCCGCGTTCGGCGACAGTGGCTTCCATCGCGGGCTCCCGAGGAAAGTATGTGCGAATGGTACATACTTTTTCATGCGTACTCCACGGCCGCCCCAGTGTTTCCGGGCGATTCGCCCCCATCCGGGAGTCCGTCCCGGCGCAAGCCGCGACCGTCGGTCGCGGCCCGCATGGATCGCCCCGATCTGTGCATACACTTGGACCGCCCTGCCCCTCACCCTGGAGCCCTGTCATGCGCGATTCCTTCGGCACCCGCAGCCGTCTCGAGATCGGCGGCCGTTCGCTCGCCTACTACAGCCTGCCGCGCCTGGAAGCGCGGTTCGGCAGCCTCGCCCGCCTGCCCTATTCGATGAAGATCCTGCTCGAGAACCTGCTGCGGCACGAGGACGGCGTCAGCGTGCTGCCCGAACACATCGAGGCGGTCGCGCGATGGGACCCCGCACGGGAACCGGACACCGAAATCGCGTTCATGCCCGCGCGGGTGGTGCTGCAGGACTTCACCGGCGTGCCGTGCGTGGTCGATCTGGCCGCGATGCGCGATGCGATGGTGCGCCTCGGCGGCGATCCGGCGCGGATCAACCCGCTGATCCCTTCCGAACTGGTGATCGACCATTCGGTGCAGGTCGACGTGTTCGGCCGGCCCGAGGCGCTGGATCTCAACGGCGAGATCGAATTCCGGCGCAATCGCGAGCGCTACGCCTTCCTGCGCTGGGGCCAGAAGGCCTTCGACAATTTCAAGGTGGTGCCGCCGAACACCGGCATCGTCCATCAGGTCAATCTCGAACACCTGGCCCGGGTGGTGATGGAGCGGCAGGTCACGCTCCCCGACGGCAGCGTCGAAGTGCACGCCTTCCCGGACACCGTGTTCGGCACCGACAGCCACACCACGATGATCAACGGCATCGGCGTGCTCGGCTGGGGCGTGGGCGGGATCGAGGCCGAGGCGGCGATGCTGGGCCAGCCGTCGTCGATGCTGATTCCGCAGGTGGTGGGTTTCCGCCTGAGCGGGCGCCTGCCCGAAGGCGCCACCGCGACCGATCTGGTGCTGACCGTGACCCAGATGCTGCGTGCGCACGGCGTCGTCGGCAAGTTCGTCGAATTCTTCGGCGATGGCCTGCAGCATCTGCCGCTGGCCGACCGCGCCACCATCGCCAACATGGCGCCGGAATACGGCGCGACCTGCGGCATCTTCCCGATCGACGCCGAATCGCTGACCTACCTGCGCCTGTCCGGCCGCAGCGAAGCGCAGATCGCGCTGGTCGAGGCCTACGCCCGCGCCCAGGGCATGTGGCACGAGGCCGGCACGCCGGAAGCGAACTATTCCTCGGTGCTCGAACTGGATCTGGGCAGCGTACGGCCTTCGCTGGCCGGGCCCAAACGGCCGCAGGACCGGGTGCTGCTTGAGCACGTGCAGACCGATTTCCACAAGCACCTGGACGGCCTGACCGCGGCCCGCACGGCGAAGAACACCGTGGCGCAGGAGGCCAAATTCGGTGCCGAAGGCGGCGGCCAGGCCCAGGCCAAGGCCTTGGCGAAGAGCCCGAAGGTCGCCTTGCGCGTGCGCGAGCGGGACTGCGAACTGACCGACGGCTCGGTGGTGATCGCCGCGATCACCTCCTGCACCAACACCTCCAACCCGGCGGTGATGCTGGG
>JBIJAD010000067.1:0-13554 GCA_044345955.1 Lysobacteraceae bacterium | reverse complement strand
GCAAACCCGAATCCTTCGGCCGCACCGTGATCGAGGCGTTGTCGGTCGGCCGCCCGGTCGTCGGCTGGGACCACGGCGGCGTCGGCGAGTTGCTGCGTGCACTGCAGCCCGCGTGCGCGGTGCCGGTGTTCGATGCCGACGCCCTGCATGCGACCGCGCGCGCGCTGCTTTCCGCCGGCGCAGCGGTTACGATGCCGCAGCGGCTGCAGGACTATTCCCTGGCCGCGATGCAGGCCGCGACTCTGGCCTGCTACGACGACCTGCTTCGGGAACCGATCGCGCCATGACCGCCGCCGCCGCCGCCAACGATGCCGTGCAGGCGCCCCCGGGCTGGCGCTGGGCGCCGTTCTGGGTGCTGGCCTTCGTCGCGTTGTGGCCCGCGCCGGGGATCGCCGAAGCGGTGCTCGCGCTCGGGGCGCTGGTCGCGATCGGGCGTTTGTTGTTCGTGCGTTTCCGCGGCGGCGGGGCGCTGCTCGGCGCGCGCGCCTGGGCGCTGACCAGCGTGCTGTTCTTCGCCTACTGGTTGCCCGAGCTGATCGGCGCGATCGATGCGATCGACCGGATGCGCGCTTTTCGTGAGGTCGCCGCCGATCTGCGCTATCTGCCGTTCCTGTGGCTGGCGGCCGCAGCGGTCGCCGATGCCCGTGGGCGGCGCATCACCTTCGCCGGCATCGCCGTCATCGTCGCCGTGTGGGCCTTCGACGCCCTGCTGCAGGTCGCTTCCGGCGCCAGCCCGCTGTTCGCGGCGATGGATGCGGTGCGGCTGGCAGTCAGCGGCGAGCGACTGTGCGAACCGGCCGACTATCTGCTGCTCGATCGCCTCGGCGGCGTGCTCGGTCCGTGCAATCTCAAGCTCGGCGTGGTGCTGGCCACGCTCTCGCCGTTCGCGCTGCACGCCGCCGGGCTGCGCTTCGGTCGGCCGGGCTGGCTGCTCGCCGCAGGTGCCGTGGGTGTGGTGATCCTGCTCGCCGGCTCGCGTGCCTCGTGGATCACCTACGGTCTGGTGCTGCTGCTCTCGGGCTGGCGCACGCTGGGCTGGAAGCGGCTGCTCGGCGTGTTCGGCTTCGGCGCCGCGCTGCTGGCGCTGCTGTACGTCGCCTCGCCGCAGGTGCGCGAGCGGATCGAACGCACGACGCATGCGCTGACCGCGGATCGCGCCGGCGTGGACAGCGCGCTGTCCGGTCGCGGCCGGATCTGGAGCGCGGCGCTGTGCATCGCGAAGGCGCATCCGGTCAACGGTGTCGGCCCGCGCGGCTTCCGCGAGGCGTTCCCGGCCTGCGATCCGGAACATGGCGCGCTGGCCGAATGGGGCATCGGCCCGGCCTATCACGCGCATCAGATCGTGCTCGAGATCCTCAGCGAAACCGGTGCGCTCGGCCTGCTGCTGTGGCTGGCCGGCGCTGCCCTGGCCTGGCGCGCCTGGCGCTACGCCGAAGCCGGCGCGCGCGCGGCCGCCTACCCGGCGATGTTGGCGCTGGCGGTGACCGTGTTCCCGCTCAACACCCATCTCGCGTTCTATTCGACGTTCTGGGGCGGCGTCACGCTGTTGCTCGCGGCGCTGTACGCCGGCAGCCTGCTGGGTCGCGATGCGCCGGAGGGCGCCAGCACCGGCACCGTTGCCGCACCTCAGTCGTAGACCCTGCTCCCGTCCGGCCGGCGCTTGAAACGGCGGTGGATCCACAGGTACTGCTCCGGCGCCTGCCGCACCATGGTCTCGATCGCGGCGATCACGCGCGCGGTGTCGGCGCTGGCGTCCTCCGACGGAAAGTCCGCGAACGCCGGCCAGAACCGAAGCGTGTAGCCGCCGTCGTCGCGGCGCCAGTGCTGGAACATCACCACCGCCGCGCCGGACAGCCGCGCCAGTTGGTGAGTTGAGGCGAGACTTTTCGCCGGTTGGCCGAAAAAAGGCACGAACACGCTTTCGCCGCGGCTGGGATCCTGGTCCGGCGCGTACCACAGCAGACCTCCGCGGCGCAGATGCTTCACCGCGCCGCGCACGTCCTGCTTGGTGAACATGCCTGCCGCATAGCGCGAACGCCCGCGCAGCACCGCCCATTCCATCGCCGCCTGCGGATAGGGCCGGTACATCCCGGCCAGCGGCGCGTGGTCGCAGGCGAGCCGCGCGCACATCTCCAGCGTGGTGAAGTGCCCGGAGACCACGATCACCCCGCGGCCGGCGTCGCGCAAGGCCTGCAGATGTTCGAGGCCTTCGACCACCAGACCGCGCCGCTGCGGTGCGACCGAGCCCCACCAGGCGCGGCCGAATTCGAACAGCGCGGTCGCCAGCGCCGCGAAATGCCGGCGCAGCAGCGCCGCGCGCGCGGCCGCGTCGAGTTCCGGGAAACACAGTTCGAGATTGCGCGCCGCGATCCGCCGGCGCTCTCCCAGGACCACCCGCAGCAACTGACCGAGCATGCGCCCGAGCGCACGCTGCAGCGGCCACGGCAGCCGCGCCGCCAACGCCAGCGCGCCGATCCCCAGCCACACCGGCCAGTGACGGGGCGAGTGCGGCGGCGGTGCGTCGAAGGCGAAGGGCATTCGGGCATTGTACGGGCAGGGCTCGCCGCCACGGCCATGTCGCGGGCGCTTCGCGCTTATCATGTCCGGATGCGGGCCGGCACCAGCGAACGCCTCTTCGAGCACCTCCTGCGCGGCCTGTATTCGGCGGTGCTGTACCTGCTGCTGCCGGTCACCGTCTATCACCTGATCTGGCGCGGCTTCCGCCAGCGCGCCTATCTGCTGCGCTGGCACGAGCGTTACGCCCGCTATGCCGCCGCCGAGCGCGCCGAAGGCGCCGCGCCGCGCCAGGGCCATCTGTGGGTGCATGCGGTCTCGGTCGGCGAGGTCAACGCCGCCGCGCCGCTGATCAACGCGCTGCTGCGCGAATACCCGGGGCGCCGGGTGCTGGTCACCACCATCACCCCGACCGGTTCGGAGCGGGTCCGCGCCCTGTGGGGGTCGCGCGTGGCGCACGTCTATCTGCCCTACGACCTCACCGGTGCGGTCGCGCGCTTCCTGCGCCAGTTCCGGCCGGCGATCGCGCTGATCGTGGAGACCGAACTGTGGCCGAACCTGCTGTTCGCCTGTCGCGATCACGGGGTCCCGGCGTATCTGGTCAATGCGCGGCTGTCGGAGCGTTCGCTGCGCGGTTACCGCGCGCTGCGACCGCTGGTCGGACGCGCGTTGCGCACGCTGCGCACGGTGGCCGCGCAGTCGGAAGCCGATGCCTGTCGTTTCGCCCGGCTCGGTGCGCGCGAGCAGCAACTCGCGGTGTTCGGGAATCTCAAGTTCGACACCCGGATCGATCCCGGCACCGAGGCCTTCGTCGCCGTATTCCGCGCCCGCGCCGCCGGCCGTCCGGTGTGGATCGCCGCCAGCACACATCCCGACGAGGAAGCGTCGATGCTCGCGATCGATCGCCGCCTGCGCGCGCAGCGCCCCGATCTGCTGATGCTGTGGGCGCCGCGACACCCGGAGCGTTTCCGTCCGGTCACGCAGCTCGCGATCGACGCCGGCCTGCAGGTCGCGACCCGCACCCTGACCATGCTGCCGGACGCGGAAGACGCGGTGTTCGTGATCGACACGCTCGGCGAGCTGATGCTGTTCTACGGCTGCGCCGACGTCGCCTTCGTCGGCGGCAGCCTGCAGCCGGTCGGCGGCCACAACCTGCTGGAGCCGGCTGCGGTCGGTACCGCGATCGTCACCGGCCCGCACCTGCACAACTTCGCCGACATCGCCGAACAATTGCGCCAGGCCGATGCGGTGCGGATCGGCGCCGACGCCGATGCGGTCGCGGCCGCGCTGCAGGCGTTGCTCGACGACCCCGGCGAACGCGCGCGCATGGCCGCGGCCGGGCGGCTGCTGGTGGAGCAGGGCCGCGGCGCCTTGCGGCGCACGCTGGACCTGATCGTGGCCGATCTTTCGCCGGCGGCCGACGCTGTTCCGTGACCGCGTCGCGAGTCGTCGTTTGATACCGGTGCCGACAATGGCGCCGATCCGTTCGATCCGACGCTGCATGGACCGGGCGGGTCCGCTGCGTCGGCCCGCGGGTCACGACACGGCGCAAGGGCTCGCACCGGCCCGCATGGAGCGCAACCGAAGAGGTGAGCATCATGAATCGAACCATTCGTATCGGCCTGCTGTCGTCGCTGCTGGCGTTCGCGATCGCACCGGGCGGTTCCGCGCAGGCTTGGCGTCACGGCGGTTTTCCGGTCTGCGACGCCGGCAATATCGGTGAGACCTTCACCGACTTCCACGACAACGGCAACGGCACCTGGTACTACTACCATTACCAGTGCACGGCCGGCGGCTGGATGGCGACCGGCGCCGACTACTGCTACTTCACCTTCCCACCGGGCGGCGGGAACTACGTCTGCATTCCTCTCTGACCGACGACGGTCCGGAACTGCAGGCGGCTCCCGAAACGACGAAGCCCCCGGCATGCCGGGGGCTTCGCGATGTCGCCGCGCTGGCGGAATGATGCCGATCAGGGCGCGGGCTTCGGCGTCGCGTCGGCGGTCAGCAGGCGATTGATCTCCTGCAGGTCCTCGATGTCCAGCGTGCCGGCGGCCTGTTCCAGCAACAGCCGGTTCTGGAGGAAACCGTAGCGGGTACGCGCGTACTCCTGCTCGGCGTTGAACAGCGTCTGCTGGTTGTTGAGCACGTCCAGCACGGTGCGGGTGCCCACTTCCAGACCGACCTGCGAAGCGTCGTAGGCGCTGCGCGCGGAGAACACCGCCGCCTTGCGCGCCTCCACCTCGCTCACGCCGGCGACCAGGGTGCGATAGGCGTTGCGGGTGTTGCGCACCAGCGCGCGCTTCTGCTGTTCGTACTCGTCGGCGGTGGCGTCGCGCTGGGCGATCGCCTGGCGCACGCCGGACTGGGTCGCGCCGCCGGCGAAGATCGGCACCGACAGCGTCAGCCCGACGCTGCGCGAGGCGCTTTCGTTCTCGAACTGCGCGGTGATGCTGGTGATGTTGTTGGTCTGATCGCCGTCGTTGCGGGTGCGGCCGTAGTTGGCGCCGAAATACAGCGTCGGGTAGTGCCCGCTGCGCGCGGTTCCGATGCCTTCTTCGGCCGACTTCAGCCGGAACTCCTGCGCCTTGAGCGACGGATTGTTCTCGATCGCGGTCCGGACCCAGCCTTCGGAGTCCAGCGCGGAGGGCAGATCCGGCTGGAAGTCCTGCGGCAGCGCCTTGAGCGCGCGCACCTCGCGGCCGGTGATTTCCTCCAGCGCGCGGTAGGCGTCTTCCAGCGCGTTCGCGGTGACGATGGTGTTGGCGCGGGCGCGATCGTACTGGGCGCGCGCTTCGTGCACGTCGGTGATCGGCGCCAGACCCACTTCCAGACGCTTGTCGGCGAAGTCGAACTGCTTCTTGAGCGCCGCTTCCTGGGCCTGCGCGGCGGACAGCGTCTCCATCGCGATCAGTACGTTGAAGTAGGCGGTCGCGGTGCGGATGATCAGCGAGTCGTCGGCCGCCTGCAGTTGGTAGTCGCCGGCGCTGGCCAGCGCGTTCTGGCTGCGCACCCGGCTGAAGCGGCCGCCGTCCCAGACCACCTGGCGCAGCGAGAGGCCGGCCTCGCGCGAGGTGGATTCACTCTCGGAGTCGTTCGGCGTCACCGTGCCGAGGAAGGCCTGCGAGCCTTCGCTCTCGCTGCGCGAGCGGTTGTAGGAGGCGCTGCCGTCGATCTGCGGCAGCAGCCCGGCGCGCGCCTGCACCGCGCCTTCGCGCGCGATCTGGCGGTTGGCCTCCGCGGCCGACAGTTGCGGGTCGCTGCTGCGGGCGAGCTCATAGGTCTGCAGCAGGTCTTCGGCCTGCGCGCCGAGCGGCAGCAACAGCACGGCGAGGGCGAGGGCGAGAGGGCGGCGGGTCATGGGCATCCTTAATTTGGCGATTACGGTCCGCTCGGCGTGCGGATCACAACGTGAACTGCGGCGCGGGCGCGCCGCCGGCGAGATAGGGAAGCTCGGTTTCGAACAGCGACTCCACGACACGACCCGCGGCATTGTCGGCGGGGCGCACCAGCGCCGCTTCCATCGCCGGCGCGCGGCCGTGGACGACGAACATGCGGCCGCCGGGACGCAGCCAGCGCAGAAAGCGGGACGGGACCGAGGCGACCGCACCGCCGACGCAGATCGCGTCGAAGCGGCGTTCGCCGTCCCAGGCGAAGGCGTCGGCGGTCTCGATCCGGACATTGCCGATGCCGATGGCTTGCAGGCGTTGGCGCGCGCTTTCGGCCAGATCGGCGTGCAGCTCCAGGCTGAGCACGTCGCGCGCGAGGCTGCCGAGACAGGCCGAAAGATAACCGCTGCCGGTGCCGATCTCGAGCACGTCCTCGCCCGGTTCGATCGACAGCGCCTGCAGGGTGCGGCCTTCGAGCACCGGCTTCATCATCGTCTCGCCGTGGCCGATCGGCAGCGCCAGATCGGCGTAGGCCAGCGCGCGGTGCGCCTCGGCCACGAACCGCTCGCGCGGCAGCCGCGCCAGGGTGTCGAGAATCCGCAGGTCGAACACGTCCCAGGGACGGACCTGCTGCTCGACCATGGTTTCGCGGGCTTTGGCGTAATCGATCGTCATCGTGGGGTCTCTCGCGACGGACGCGTCCGGGGCGTGGTGAAGGGGCTGACAAGTTTACCGGTCCGGACGTTCCGTCGCAGGCGCAGGATCGCCGCAGAGGCGGGATCCGGCTGAGTGCCGGAAGTCACCGAGACCGAAGTCACCGGGACCGGAGTCACGGAAGCGCACTTTCCGGCACCGTGCCGACGCCGGCCCTGCCGTAGCCGCGCAGGAACAGCTCGACCGTGGCCTCGATGTGACGTTCGACATCGCCCGTCGACGGCGTATCGCACATGCCGCAGAGCATCTGCGCGTGCAGCTCGCCCTTGAGCAGACAGAAGAACTGCGAAGCCGCGCGCGGCACGTCGTCGATCCGCAACTCGCCGGCGGCCACCTTCGCGTGCAGGAATTCGCCGAACACGTCCTTCACCCGCTGCGGGCCGGCCTGCCAGTACAGCTCGCGCACGTGCCGGTCGCCGGTGCCGGGCATCATCATCATCCGCTGCATCGACACCGCTTCCTCGCCGGTGACCAGGGCGAAGAACGCCCGCGCGATCGCGGTCAACTGCTCGCGCAACGCGCCCTGGTCGAGCCCCTGCAGGAACAGCGTCGGCGGCAGTTCCTCCTCGCACTTGGCGCGGATCGCGGCGCTGAACAGGGCTTCCTTGTCGCCGTAGTGGCTGTAGACGGTGAGCTTGGAGACGCCCGCTTCGGCGGCGATCTGGTCCATGCTGACCCCGTCGAAACCGTGGCGGGTGAACAGCCGCTTGGCCACGTCGAGGATCGCGGCGCGCTTGCCGAGGTCCTTGGGGCGGCCGGGGCCGGCGGGCCGATGGGCGGTCGTCTGGGCTTTCGCTGCAGTCATGCGTTCAATACTAGACTAATTGGTACGGTTATTTATACGATACCAGCCGGTACATTAATATCGAATTCCCCCAAGGGGCAGGTGGCCATGGCGAAGGACAGGCAGGCGGTATGGAGGATGGGGGCCATGGTGCTGGTGCTGGGCGCCCTGTCGGCCTGCGGCAAGGGCGACCCCGTGCCTGAGCCACCGCATCCGGTGATCGTCGTCCGGGCCGGCAGCGCCGCCGCGCAGGGCCAGGGCGGAGAGGTTCAGGGCGCACTCGTCGCCTTCGCCGGCGAGGTCCGTGCCCACGAGGAAACCGCGCTGTCGTTCCGGGTCGGCGGGAAGCTGGTGCGCCGACGGGCGGACGTCGGCGACCGGGTCCGCGCCGGCGACGTGCTCGCCGAGTTGGATCCCGGCGACCTGCAACTGCAGGTCCAGACCCTGCAGGCGCAACTGGAGGCCGCCGAGGCCCAACTGGCCCGTGCCCGCGCCGATCACGCCCGCGTCGCCACATTGGCCGCGGACCAACTGGTCAGTCGTTCCGCCCTCGATCAGCAGACCGCCACCCTCCGCGCCGCCGAAGGCCAGGTGCGCGCGGCGCGCGCGCAGCGCGATCTCGCCCGCAGTCAGACCGGTTACACCGCCCTGCGCGCACCGCGCGACGGGGCGATCTCCGGACGCCAGGCCGAGGTCGGCCAGGTCGTCGCCGCCGGTCAGCCGGTCTTCGCCCTGGCTGTCGACGGTGGCCGTGAGGTCGCGTTCGCCCTGCCCGAAGCCGATATCCGCGCCTTCAGCGCCGGCCAACCGGTGGTGATCGAGCCCTGGAGCACGCCCGGCCTGCACCTGCCCGGACGGATCCGCGAGATCGCGCCCGCGGCCGACTCGCAGGCCCGTACCTACGCCGCCCGCGCCACCCTCGACAGCGATGCCGCGCAACGGGTCGATCTGGGCCAGAGCGCGCGGGTCTACATCCCGCGTGCCGGCGACGTCGGCGCGATCCGCATTCCGCTGACCGCGCTGCATCGCGGTCGGCGCGGCGAGCCCGTGGTCTGGGTGATCGATGCCGTGCGCTCCGGCGCGAAGCCGGCCAAGGCCCGCCGGGTCGCGGTGCGCACCGGGCCGTTCGCCGCGGACGGGGTCGCGGTCCTGTCCGGGCTCAAGCCCTCGGACTGGGTGGTGCTGGCCGGCGGTCATCTGCTGCATGAAGGCCAGACGGTGCTTCCGGTCGATCGCAGCAACCGCCCTGTCGCTTCGAACTGACCGGAGCCCTCGACATGCGCCGGTTCAACCTCTCCGAATGGGCGCTGGCCAACCGTTCGCTGGTGCTTTACGCGATGCTGGTGCTGGCGATCGTCGGTGCCTGGTCCTATGTGCGGCTGGGACAGTCCGAGGACCCGCCGTTCACCTTCAAGGTGATGGTGGTGCGCACGGTCTGGCCGGGTGCGACCGCCGAGGAAGTGGCGCGCGAAGTCACCGACCGCATCGAGAAGAAATTGATGGAGACCGGCGACTACGAGGAATTGCTCTCGTATTCGCGTCCGGGCGAGTCGCAGGTGTTCTTCATCGCCCGTGATTCCATGCACAGTCGGCAACTGCCGCAACTGTGGTATCAGGTGCGCAAGAAGATCGGCGACATCCGCCCGAGCCTGCCGCAGGGCGTGGTCGGTCCGTTCTTCAACGACGAGTTCGGCGACACCTACGGCAACATCTACGCGCTCAGCGGCAAGGGCTTCGACTACGCCCTGCTCAAGGACTACGCCGAACGTCTGGAGCTGGAGCTGCAGCGGGTGCCGGACGTGGCCAAGATCGAATTGATCGGGCAGCAGGACGAGAAGATCTGGATCGAGCTGTCGAACACCAAACTGGCGACGCTGGGCATTCCGCTGCCGCAGGTGCAGCAGGCGCTGGCCGAACAGAACGCGGTGACCGCGGCCGGATTCTTCGAAACCGCCACCGACCGGGTGCAATTGCGGGTGACCGGTGCGTTCGAATCGGTCGAGGACATCCGCCGTTTCCCGATCCGGGTCGGCGACCGCACCGTTCGCCTCGGCGACATCGCCACCGTGACCCGCGGTTACGCCGATCCGGCGCAGCCGCGGATCCGCTACATGGGCGAGGATGCGATCGGGATCGGCGTGTCGATGAAGCCCGGCGGCGACATCCTGCGTCTGGGCAAGGCGCTGGATGCGGTCACCGAGCGCCTGCGTCCGACCCTGCCGCTCGGGATGGAACTGCATCGCGTCGCCGACCAGCCGGCGGCTGTGCGCGACTCGGTCGGCGAGTTCGTGCGCGTGCTCGGCGAAGCGGTCGTCATCGTGCTGCTGGTGAGCTTCTTCTCGCTCGGCCTGCGTACCGGACTGGTGGTCGCGGTCAGCATTCCGCTGGTGCTGGCGATGACCTTCGCGCTGATGCACTACTTCGGCATCGGGCTGCACAAGATCTCGCTCGGCGCACTGGTGCTTGCGCTGGGTCTGCTGGTGGACGACGCGATCATCGCGGTCGAGATGATGGCGATCAAGATGGAGCAGGGCTTCTCGCGGCTGAAGGCCGCGGCCTTCGCCTACGAGAGCACCGCGTTCCCGATGCTCACCGGTACCCTGGTGACCGCCGCCGGCTTCCTGCCGATCGCCACCGCCGCGTCCAGCACCGGCGAATACACCCGGTCGCTGTTCCAGGTGGTGACCCTGGCGCTGCTGGTGTCGTGGGTGGCGGCGGTGCTGTTCATTCCGTATCTGGGCGACAAGATGCTGCCCGACCCGCATGCGCTGCCGAAACCCGGATCGCTCGAAGGCCGCATCCGTGCCTTCCGCGAGCGACTGGCCGACCGTTGGCCGCAGTATGCGGGACTGCTCGCGCCGCCTGCGATCGCGGCCGCGGGCGCGCATGCGCACGACCCTTACCACAGCGGCTTCTACCAGCGGTTCCGTACGCTGGTGCGCTGGTGCATCCGTCGACGCTGGCTGGTGATCTTCGCGACGCTCGCGGCCTTCGTGCTCTCGGTGCTGCTGTTCCGCTTCGTGCCGCAGCAGTTCTTTCCGGATTCGACCCGGCTCGAGTTGATGGTCGACGTCGAGCTGGCCGAAGGCAGCTCGCTCAAGGCCACCGACGCCGCCGCGCGGCGGCTGGAGGCGTTGCTGGCCAAACGCGCCGAGGTCGAGAACTACGTCGCCTATGTCGGCACCGGTTCGCCGCGTTTCTACCTGCCGCTGGACCAGCAATTGCCGGCGAGCAATTTCTCGCAGTTCGTGGTCCGCGCCCGCGACATCGAATCGCGCGAATCGCTGCGCGACTGGCTGATGCAGGAGGTGCGTCCGTCCTTCCCCGATCTGCAATTGCGGGTGACCCGGTTGGAGAACGGCCCGCCGGTCGGTTACCCGATCCAGTACCGCGTCTCCGGCGAGCACATCGAACGGGTGCACGCGATCGCCGGCGAAGTGATGGCGAAGGTCCGCGCGAACCCGAACGTGATCAACGTCAATCTCGACTGGGACGAGCCGAGCAAGGTCGTGCGCCTGGTGATCGATCAGGACCGCGCGCGTGCGCTGGGCGTGAGTTCGGAGAAACTGGCGGCATTCCTGTCCAGCGCGCTGTCGGGGCTGCGGGTCAGCGCCTATCGCGAGGACAACGAACTGATCGATATCCTGCTGCGCGGGCCGGAGGACGAGCGCGCTCGGCTCGATCTGCTCGGCAGCCTCGCGGTGCCCACCGACAGCGGCAAGACCGTGCCTGTGATGCAGATCGCGCGCCTGGAGTCGGTGTTCGAGGACGGCGTGATCTGGCACCGCAACCGCCTGCCGACCGTGACCGTGCGCGCCGACGTGGTGAACGGGCCGACCCCGGCGACGGTGGTCGGACAGATCGATCCGACCCTCGACGCGATACGCGCCGGTTTGCCGCCGGGTTATCTGTTGAGCACCGGCGGCAGCGTCGAGGATTCGCAGCGCGGCCAGAATTCGATCAAGGCCGGCATGCCCTTGTTCCTGTTCGTGGTCGTGACCCTGCTGATGCTGCAGTTGCGCAGCCTGTCGCGCGTGTTCCTGGTGCTGAGCACCGCGCCGCTGGGGCTGATCGGCGTGACTCTGTTCCTGCTGGTGTTCCGGGTGCCGTTCGGTTTCGTCGCGATGCTCGGCGTGATCGCGCTGTCGGGCATGATCATGCGCAACTCGGTGATCCTGGTCGATCAGATCGAACAGGACATCGCCGCCGGCCACGACCGCTGGACCGCGATCGTCGAATCCACCGTGCGCCGTTTCCGCCCGATCGTGCTGACCGCGCTGGCCGCGATCCTGGCGATGGTGCCGCTCACCCGCAGCGCGTTCTTCGGGCCGATGGCGGTGGCGATCATGGGCGGCCTGATCGTCGCCACCGCGCTGACCCTGTTGTTCCTGCCGGCGCTGTACGCCGCCTGGTTCCGCGTCCGCGCGGAAGAGGCCCGCGCCAGCGCCTGACCGCTTTCGCATCCGGGCCGCTCGTCGGCTCCCTCCCCCTCCCGCCGCGGGCGGCCCGGGTTGCGAATTCAGGACTTGATCCGGACTGCGTCCAGATCAAGCCCCCGAAGTTCGCTGCGCGAACTTCGGGCCCCGCTGCACGCTGCCGATCCCCCGCTCGCGCTGCGCGCGAGCCGCCCCCTTACCAAGGGGGCATGGTGCATTCTCCGGACTCGGCGGGCGGCCAAACCTGCACTCCCGTGCTTCGAGGGCATCCCGATGATCGAGATTCGACAGTCGCTGACCTCGGGTTAGACTCATCCTTCGGGATGTGATGTTTCACAGGGGATGGCATGGAACGGCAGGTGTTTGTCAGTCACGCGGCGGACGACCCGGACTGGCCGCCGGAGGCGATCGAGGCGGTGGCGTCGGCGATTCGCGACGCAGGCGTCGTCGTTCGGCTGGATCTGTGGCACGAACGCGACATGAAACGCGGCCTGTCGCTCAGCGAATGGCAAGGCTGGATGAACGCCGCCATTCGCGGCTCCACCCATATCCTGTGTCTGGTCTCGCTGCGCTACCTGCGCCTGTGGGAGCGCAGGCCCGAGGACGCCGGCGGCTTGGGCGTGGCGTTCGAGTCGATCCGCCTGATTCACACTCTGTACCTGCTGAAACAGCGCAGCGAAGGCCACATCTTCACCCTCCGTCCCGAGGCGCACGACTACAAGTGCATTCCGCCGGACCTGGTGCTGGATTGCACGGCCTACCGTTGGGCAGCCGATCGCGCGAAGGTGCTGTCGCATGTCAAGGAAGCAGCACTGGCGGGGCATATCGCCGAGCCGGCTTCACCGGCGCCAGCGCCGACACCTACACCGACACCAACGGTCAATCGCTCTCCTGCTTGGGCCAGCGCCAGCGGCCGGGACCAATACGGCCATTGGGCCGATCTCACCGTCAACGGTGTGACCCAGCGCATGCGCTGGATTCTGCCGACGGGGCCGGAGGGCTTCTGGATGGGCTCGCCTGCGGCGGAGCGGGCGGCGATTCGCGACAAGGACGTTCGCGAGTGGGCCGAGCAACACGAGCACGCGCCGCGTCGCGAACAGGTGACCACCGGCTTCTGGCTGGCCGATACGCCCTGCACCCAGGCGTTCTGGCGTGCGGTGGCCGATGTCGATCCCAGTCATTTCAGCACCGGCGCGGAGGCGCCGGAGCGCCCGGTCGAGAGCGTCTGCTGGGATGACGTGATGGACCGGTTCATCGCCCGTCTCGCGGCCCGTCCGGGATGGGGTCCGGGAGACACGGTCTGTCTGCCGACCGAGGTGGAATGGGAATACGCCGCCCGCGCCGGCACGCGCACGGCGTATTGGTGGGGCGACGATTGGGACGACACCCGCGGCAACGCCGGGCAATCTCTCGGCACGACCAGCCCGGTCAAACGTTTCGCTCCCAATCCCTGGGGCCTGCACGACGTGCACGGCAACGTCTGGGAAGGGTGTGCCGACGTGTGGCAGCCGCGTCGGGACGCGCCGGAGGCGCGGCCGGACGACGGCTCCCGCGTGGTGCGTGGCGGGTCGTGGATCAACCGCCCCGTCATCGCCCGCGCCGCCTACCGCGACTCGAGGCGCCGCAGGAACGCGGGCCAGTACCAGGGCTTCCGCTTTGCCCTGAGGTCTCCAAGCGGGCCGGATGGCCCGCACCGGGTTGGCCGGGCCCGGAGGGC
>JBIJAD010000066.1:0-13561 GCA_044345955.1 Lysobacteraceae bacterium | reverse complement strand
GATGAATTTCGGATCGTCGATCTTCGGCGCGCCGCCGATCGCAATGAGGATGTTGCAGTCCAGCGACATGTGCAGCATTTCCTGCTTGATCACCGACAGCATCAGCGCGGCGATCTCCAGGTTGCGGCCCTCGCGGATCGAGTACAGGGCGTAGAGATACGGCGGGATCGTCGAATGCTCCAGTTCGATCGCGACCTGCAGCTTGTGCCGCAGCGCCTTCAGCCGCCCCTCGAAATCGCGCGGCGCGGTGACCAGACTGCTCTTGAGGCGGATCATGCGATATCCCTCCCGTCGGTGATCGTCCCGCCGATCGCGGAACGGCGTTGCGCGGACAGCGCGGTTCAGCTCCGTCCGCCGCGCGTCTCTCCTGCACTTGCTGGTTCTGCACTTGCTGGTGCTGGACTTGCTTGCTCTGCACTTGCGGCTTCGGTCGTCTCGACCGCGGCCGGCGACGGCGCCGCGGCGCCGAGCCTGCGCAACCACAGTCGGTGCGCGCACCAGAACGCTGCCGGCAACACCAGCAGCGCCAATACCGTGGCCACCGCGCCCGGCGCGCGCGCGCCCAGCCAGGCGCTGCCGCCGTAGAGCGCGCCCATCGCCGTCGAGGCCAGCGCCGCCTGCGCGAACGCCAACCGCATCGGCAGACGCCACACGCCGGCCATGACCGCGCTCAGTTCGGCCAGCACCGGCAGCGGTCGCGCCAGCACGATCCACCAGCCGACATGGCGACCCGCGCCGCCGCGCACGCGGTCCCACAGCGCGGGGCCGATCCAGCGCCGCAGCCGCGCCTCCGGCAGCAGCCGGCCGAGGCCGTAACCGGTCGCGAACGCGAGAAAGCCGCCGACCGCGACCGCCGCACCGCCCGCGACCGGACCGAGTCCCCAGCACAACGCGACCGCGACCACGCTGCTGGGCACCGGCAACAACACATCGACCACCAGCAATGCGATGCCGATCGTCGCCAGCCACGTCCGCCCGTCCTGCGCCTGCAGCCAGCCCGGCGCCGCGGTCTCCAGCGCATCGCCCCACAGCGCGAACGGCAACAGCACGCCGACCAGGAGCGCGAACGCCAGCGCCGCGAAGCGCCACCACGACGCCGACGGCCGCAGCGTTCCGGTCGGGGACGCGCTCATGGCAGCACGCTCATGACGGCAGACTCATTGAAGCCGCCAGTGCAGCGACAGCCGCAGGCGACGCCCGCCGACCGCGCTGCCGATGACTTCCTGCGCGTCGCTGTCGAAGGCGTTGTCCAGCGCCAGATCCAGATCCACCGGCCCCAGCGACTGACGCAGCGACAGGTCGAGCACGGTCATCGGCGCCAGGCGGAGGTCGCCGGTCGGAATCGAGGAATCGAAACGCGAGCCGAGATGCCGCAGCGAGGCGCCGAATTCGCGCCCGCGGCCGATCGGCCAGCGCCCGCCCGCGGCCCACTGCAGGCGCGGGCGATGACGCAGCTCGGCTTCGCCCTCGGGCACCGTCACCCGCATCCACGCGCCTTCGAAGTGCAGCCGCGTGCCGCCGGATAAGCGCCGGCCGACGCGCCATTCGAGACCGTCGGCGCCGATCCGGCTGCGGTTGACCAGCCGCGGCGGCGGCCCAGCGTCGAAATCGATCAGATCTCGATAGCGCGCGCTGAACAGGGTCAGCCGCGTGCTCCAGTCGGCATCCGCGGCACCGGCCCAGTACAGCTCGCGATGCAGCGCGCGTTCGGGCCGCAGGTTCGGGTCGCCGACCAGCGGATGGCCGAGCGCGTAGAAACTCGGCTGCTTGGCGCTGCGCGCGATCGATGCGCCGACGTGGCCGCGGCCTTCGCCCAGATTGCGCTGCAGCGACAGCATCGGATGGGTGGTGGCCTCGCCGCCGGACACCCGCTCGTGGCGCAGCCCGCCCTGCACGGTCCAGCCGCCGTTGCGCCAGCGCGCTTCGGCGAAGGCGCTGTCGGTCTCGCGTTCGATCCGGAACCGCGCCGGCAGCACGAAGAAGCCCAGGTCGATCGCACTGTCGAGTCGGCCGACCTCACGCTGATGCAGCAGGCCCGCGGTCAGCTCCAGCGCCTCGCCGGCCTGGCCTCGCCACAGCCCCAGCCACTCGTCGCGACGGTAATCGCTGTCGCTGGTCAGCGCCGGCAGCCCGAAAGGATCGCGCAGGCCCGGCGCGACGCCCGGCGAACGCTCCGCACCGTCGCGCGCCAGATGCGCGAGTTGCAATTCCCACTGCCCCACCCCGCTGTCGGCATCCAGCCGCAGCGAGAACTGGCGGCTGTCGGCGCGGCGCGATTCCAGCGTGCGCAGTACCGCCTCGCGCGGCCCGCCGCTGTCGTCGGGAAAGCCCATGTTCTCGCTGTCGGCGTGACGCGCCGCGGCCTGCAGGCGCAGGCGCTCTCCGAGCGCCCCGCTCCAACTGCCGCCAACGGCGCGGGTGCGGCCGAAACCGTCGATGCCGTCGCCGTCCTCGCGATGTGCGACGCCCAGACGCAGGCCCCCGGCGGACCAGCCGGCACGGCCACCGCGCAGGCCGTCGCCGCCGACATGCGCGGTCGCACCGCTGCCGCCGCGGCGGGTGAAGATGTGGATCAAGCCGGCCATCGCCTCGGCGTTCACCACGCTGGCGTTGCCGCGCACGATCTCGATCCGCTCGATGTCGTCGGTCGACAGGGTATTGAGATCGACCGCGCTGCCGCGCGAGGACAGCGGATCGTTCTGGCGCACGTGATCGACCAGGATCACCACATGGCTGGGATCGGCGCCGCGCAGATACAGCGCCCCGAACCCGCCGCTGCGGCTGCCGCGATCGATCACCAGCCCGGCCTGCCGCGACAGGATCTCGCTCACGCTCGCCCCGCGCATCGCGTCCAGCGCCTCGCGGTCGAGAAGGGTCACATGCTGGGTGGCCGACGCCGCGGTGGTCGGCAGCGCGCTGGCGCTGATGCGGACGGTGTCGAGGGTTTCCGGTTCGCCACCGGCGCGTGCGTCGCCCGCGCGGGCGGACGGTTCGTTCGCCATCGCCGCGGGCGACAGCGCGCCGAGCAGGCAGCCGAGCGCCAACGCCGGCATGCGGCGCGCGATGCGGCCCTCGCCAGACTTTTCCGATTCCGGTTTCGCGATCGCGCCCTGCTGGCTCATCCCTGCCATCCCCTGGTTCCGGACGGCCGCGAATCGCGACAGACCAGTGCGTCGGGATGGTCCTCGCAGTCGCCGCCGCCGTCAAGCCGCCGCGGCGACGCCGGCCGGATCCGCGGCCGTCGCAGTCATGCCGCGTCGCGCCAGACGATCGTCCCGCAGGCGGCCGATCGCGGCGGAATTTCCGCGAGGATCTCGCCGCGATGCGACAACAGCCGCAGGGTGCCGTCCATTTCTTCGACGCAGGCGGTGAGACTTTCGACCCAATCGCCGTCGTTGGCGTAGATCATGCCGCCACGGCGCTCGAGCGCGGCGCGGTGGATATGGCCGCAGACGATGCCGTCGAGGCCGCGGCGCCGGGCGTCGTCCAGCCCGGCTTCCACGAACCGCTCGATGTAGCGTTCGGCCGCGGCGCTCTGCCGCTTGAGGAACTCCGCCAGCGACCAGTAGCGCAGACGCAGGCGACGACGCATCAGGTTGAACCAGCGGTTGCCGGTGAGGATGCGGTCATACAGCCAGTCGCCGAACTTTTCCTGCAGATTGCCGAACTGGGTGACGCCGTCGTAGTCGTCGCCATGCACCAGCAGCAGGCGGCGGCCGTCGGCGGTGACGTGCACGACCCGTCTACGCACGCGCATCGCCGGCAGGACCAGACCGCACAGCCGCCGGGCGGGTCGGTCGTGATTGCCGGGGACGTAGACGATCTCGGTGCCGGCGCGGCGCATCGCATGCATGCGCTCGATCACCCGGTTCTCGGCCGCGCCCCAATGCGCGCGACGCGACGACACCCACCACAGATCGACGATGTCCCCGAGCAGATACAGGCGGTCGCACTCCAGTCCGCACAGGAACTCCGCCAACTCGGCCGCATGGCAGTGGCTCGCGCCCAGATGCAGATCGGAGAGGAACACCGCCCGCCGGCGCGGAGCGGTGCAACCGCTCATGCCGTCGCCTCGTTCGCCTGCAGATAACGGCGGCGCTTTCTCGGCTGCACCCGCTGCAGATCGACCTCGATCAGTCCGTCGATGCTGTCGCTGAACGCCGGATCCACGCCGAAGGCGAGAAACCGTGCGCCACCCGGTTCGCACAATTCGGTGTACTGCTTGTACAGCACCGGCACCGTGGCACCGTGCGCGGCGAGATTGGCCTTGAGCACCCGGAACGCGGTCTCGGCGTCCATCCCGCCGAAGTCCGGCGGCGCCGCGAAGTAGCGGAACGGCCGCAGCGACGCCGCCAGCGCCCCGCCCTCGCCGCTGTCCGCACCGCCGCCGTCCACACCGCCGCCGTCCACCCCGTGGTAGCGCGAGTAGTAGGCCACCAGTTGCTCGCGCGCTGCCTGCGGCAGCGCCGCACTGATCGAGACCGCGCCGAACAGATAACGCACCCGCGGATGCCGGCGCAGATAGGCACCGATGCCCTGCCACAGATAGTCGAGGCTGCGGCTGCCCCAGTAGTCCGGGACCACGAAGCTGCGGCCCAGCTCCAGACCCTGCGCGATCCGCGGCAGCGCCTCGTCGCTGTAGCGGAACAGCGATGCGGTGTAGAGCCCGGCCAGTCCTCGCCGCGCCAGCGCCTGGGCGCCGCGCATCACCCGGTAGGCGCCCGCGATCCTGCCCGCGGCGGCGTCCCAGACCAGGATGTGCTCATAGCACGGATCGAATTCGTCCAGATCCAGCGGCTTGCCGGTGCCTTCGCCGACCTCGCGGAAGGTCAGCTCGCGCAGGCGCCCGATCTCGCGCAGCAGCGGCGAGTCCTCGTCCAGGCGGGCCAGGCGGATTTCCTTGCCGTCGTCGGTACGCCCGAGCAGTTCGGTCTGCGCGATCGCCATCACCAGCGCGGGATGTTCGACCGGCGGCGCCAGCGGCTGCGGGCCGCGGCCTGCGGTCTGCGCGCGGCCGAGTCGATAGACCGCGCTGCGCACCTGCCGCAGGGCCCGCTTCGGATCGTCGTCGGCATCGATCCGCAGCGGCTGCCCGACATGCAGCCGCAGCGGTCGCCGCCGGCTCGCGAACATTTCCCGCGCGAGCAGGATCGTGCCGATCGGTCGATACACGGCCGACGCGCCGTAGAACAGCGGCGAATTGCGCGCGACGATGCGCACCGGCAGCACCGGCGCCCCCGTGCGTCTGGCGAAACGCACGAAGCCCGGCCGCCAGCGCCCGTCGCGCACGCCGCGCAGGCCCAGTCGCGACACCTCGCCGGCCGGGAACACGATCACGCAGGCCTCCGCTTCCAGCGCCGCCTCGATCGCGCGCAGACTGTGCGCCCCGGCGCATCCGCCGAGCACTCGCACCGGCAGCAACAGACCGGACATCGGTTCGAGCTGCATCAGCAGATCGTTGGCCACGATCTTCACGTCGCGACGCACGCGACCGACCGCATGCAGCAGGGCCAGCGCGTCCAGCGCACCGGCCGGATGATTGGCCACGATCAGCAGACGGCCGCTGACCGGGATCGCGCCGAGATCGGCGGTATCGATCCGGTACTCCAGGCCCAGATGCGCGACCGCGGCGTCGAGGAAGTCGAAATCGCGCAACCCGGCATGACGGCCGAGGAAGTCCTCGATCTCGGTCAGCCGCGACCAGCGTCCGAAGCCGCGCAGCAGCGCGCGGCCGAGTCCGGCGCGAGGGCCGGCGAACCACTGCGGGTAACGGTCGCGAAGCTGGCTTTCGAGCGCTTGCATCGGCGTGTCGGCGTCGGCGTGTCGGGAGAGGCGCGGCCCCAGGGCCGGAATGGCCGCCAGCCTGGGGCCGATTCAAGACAGCGCCGTGGCATCGCGGCGTCGGCCGGATGACAGCCGGCCGGTCGGCGCCCGGCGCCCGGCTGAATGCGGTACAACACGCACCGGCGGTCATGCAAACGCCGCCCCCGGCGTGTATGATGCGCGCCCATCTTTTCATCCCGATCAAGGGATATAACCCCGCCCGGGCCCAGGCCGGACGGCATCCAACCAAAGGAAACCTCGTCGATGTCCAGCTATCTCTTCACCTCCGAATCGGTGTCCGAAGGCCATCCGGACAAGATGGCCGACCAGATCTCCGATGCCGTCCTCGACGCCATCCTGCGCCAGGACAAGCGCGCACGCGTGGCCTGCGAGACCCTGGTGAAGACCGGTGCGGCGATCGTCGCCGGCGAAGTCACCACCTCGGCCTGGGTCGACATCGAAGAATTGGCCCGTCGCGTCATCAACCAGATCGGCTACAACAACTCCGACGTCGGTTTCGACGGCCACACCTGCGCCATCATCAACATGCTCGGCAAGCAGTCGCCGGACATCGCCGCCGGCGTGGACGGCACCGACAGGAAATCGAAGAAGCCCGAGGAACAGGGCGCCGGCGACCAGGGCCTGATGTTCGGCTACGCCTGCAACGAGGCGCCGGAATTCATGCCGGCCCCGATCTTCTACTCGCACCGTCTGGTCGAACAGCAGGCCAAGGTCCGCAAGCAGAAGAAATCGCCGCTGCCGTGGCTGCGCCCCGACGCCAAGTCGCAGGTCACCCTGCGCTACGACGCCGACCACAAGGTCGTCGGCCTCGACGCCGTGGTGCTCTCGACCCAGCACGATCCGGGCATCAAGCACAAGGATCTGGTCGAGGGCGTGCGCGAGTACATCCTCAAGCCGGTGCTGCCGAAGAAGTGGCTCGACGCGCTGCCGAAGAACAAGGTGCACATCAACCCGACCGGCATCTTCGTGATCGGCGGCCCGGTCGGCGACTGCGGCCTGACCGGTCGCAAGATCATCGTCGACACCTACGGCGGCATGGCCCGCCACGGCGGCGGCGCGTTCTCGGGCAAGGACCCGTCCAAGGTCGACCGCTCGGCCGCCTACGCCGCGCGCTACGTCGCCAAGAACATCGTCGCCGCCGGCCTGGCCGACAAGTGCGAAGTGCAGGTCAGCTACGCCATCGGCGTGGCCGAGCCGACCAGCATCTCGATCACCACCTTCGGCACCGGCAGGATCCCGGACGCGCAGATCGAGAAGCTGATCCGCGCCCACTTCGACCTGCGGCCCTACGGCATCGTCAAGATGCTCGACCTGATCCACCCGATCTACCAGGACACCGCCGCCTACGGCCACTTCGGCCGCAAGCCCTACGAAGTCGCCTACGAGGGCGCCGACGGCAAGACCGTGAAGGCCACCGCCTTCTCCTGGGAGAAGACCGACCGCGCCGAGGCCCTGCGCAAGGCCGCCGGTCTGAAGTAATCGGCCTGCGACCAGGTCGGGAAACGCGAAGGGCGCCGCAGGGCGCCCTTCGTCGTCGAGGTCGCGACCGGACCTGCACCCCGAGCTTGATCGCGGCCCGGCTTCGGCGGAATCTAGCGGGCATGACACGCGCCCGACGCCGGACCTCGCAACCGCCCACCAACCTGCAGATGGCGGACATCGCCCGACTCGCCGGCGTTTCCGAATCGACCGTCTCGCGCGCGCTGCGCGGCAGCCCGCTGATCGCCGAAAAGACCCGCCAACGCATCCGCCGCCTGGCAGAAGAAGCGGGTTACGTCGTCAACCCGGTCGCCAGCAGCCTGCGCTCGCGCCAAGCCGGCGTGATCACCGTGGCGGTCCCGCTGGTGCACGAGCGCGAGCCGCACCTGTTCGACCCGTTCATGATGACGATGCTGGCCCATCTGGCCGACGCACTGGGCGACCGCGGCTACAACATGCTGCTGGCGAAGATCGCCGTGCACGAGGACGGCTGGGTGCGGCGCCTGCAGCAGCCCGGCCGCAGCGACGGCGTGATCCTGATCGGCCAGAGTTCCGAACACGCGGCGATCAACGAGGCCGCGCGCACCGGCATCCCGCTCGCGGCCTGGGGCACGCAGATGCCCGCGCAGAAGTACCCGGTCGTCGGCAGCGACAACCGCCTCGGCGGCCACCTCGGCACCGAGCACATGATCCGCCATGGCCGCAAGCGCATCGCTTTTCTCGGCGACGAACGTCTGCCCGAAGTCGCGCACCGCCACGCCGGCTATCGTCAGGCGCTGCGTGCGGCCGGACTCAAGACCCATCCGGAACTGCAGGTACGCACTCCGTTCGCCGCCGAAGACGCGTACGCCAGCGTGCGGGCGATGATCGACCGCGGCGCCGAATTCGACGGGGTGATGGCAGCATCCGACGTGATCGCGATCAGCGCGATCCGCGCTCTGACCGAATCCGGCCTGCGGGTGCCGCAGGACGTGTCGGTGGTCGGCTTCGACGACATCCTCCTCGCGGAGCACGCGCATCCGCCGCTGACCACCGTGCGCCAGGAGCTGGCGCAGGGCGCGCTGGCGCTGGTCGACACGGTGATCGCGGCGATCCGTGGCGAACAGCCCGCATCGACGGTGTTGCCGCCGACCTTGATCGTGCGAGCGTCGGCGTGATGCGCCCCGCGTCGCGTCATCGTCGCGTTCGGAGCACGGCCATCGTCGCCGCTCCCGCGGCTCAGCGGAACGTCCACACGATCGCCGCCGTCAGCAACAGCAGCAGCACCGACAGCACGCGATAGTTCTGCCACCAGGGCAGACCGGCAAGCGCACGGGTTTCGTCGCGGTAGAACGCGGGCGTCCACAGCATCGCCTCGACCTGCGCGGAAGCAGGCGCCGCGGTCGCGGCGCTGACCGCGACCAGCACGATCGCGCTCAGCGCGAACAACAGCGGCGCGACCAGCAGGAAATGCAGGCCCAGCGGTTCGGATCCCAGCACGTTCACCCAGAACAGCACGGCACCGCCGCCGAAGCCGGCGACGATCGCCGCGAACGCGCCTTTGGCGTTGGCGCCGCGCCAGAACAGGCCGATCAGGAACAGCGCGCACACCGGCGGCACCGCGTAGGCCAGGACCGCCTGCAGGTATTGCCACAGCGATCCGAAGCGCTCGATCTGCGGCGCCCACGCGACCGCCAGCACCATGAACACCAGCGTGGTGATCCGTCCGGTGCGCACGAGCGCGGCGTTGTCCGCCTGCGGCATGCGCGGGCGCACGAAGTCCATGGTCACCAGAGTGGCCGCGGAATTGAAGGTGCTGGCGATCGAGGACATGATCGCGGCGAAGAAACCGGCGATCACGATGCCGACCAGCCCCGCCGGCAGCAGATCGAAGATCAGGGTGGGATACACCTGATCGGGTTTCTCCAGTTCCGGATACAGCAGGATCGCGGCGGTGCCCGGCAGCACCATGACGTACAGCACCGGCAGCTTGAGCAGGCCCGCGAACAGCGCGCCCCAACGGCCGTGATTCTCGTCCTTGGCCGACAACACGCGCTGGACCATGAACTGGTTGGTGCACCAGAAATAGAACCCGAGCAAAGGCACGCCCAGCACCAGCCCGAGCCACGGCACGCCGGGGTCGTCGAGCGGGCGGATCAGCGAGAGTTTGGCCGGGTCTACCGCGGCCATCACCGCGTCCCAACCGCCGGCCCGATCGAAGGCGAAAAAGGCAATGAACATCGACGCGCCGAGCAGGATCACCGCCTGCACCGTCTCGGTGTAGATGACCGCGCGCAGCCCGCCGGCGATGGTGTAGATGCCGGCCGACAGCGCCAGCACCGCCACGATCTGCCACAGCGGCCACTCCGGCAGGATCAGCTTGAGCATGATCGCACCGCCGTACAGCGTGCCCGCGGTGTCGACCACGATGTTGAGGAAGATGGTGAGCGCGGAGAAATACGTGCGCGAACGCCGGTCATAGCGGCGCTCCAGATACTCCGGCAGCGTGTACACCTGCGAGCGCAGCAGGAACGGCAGGAAAAACACGCAGAAGAAGGCGAGCACCACCGTCGCCATCCACTCGTAGTTGTAGACCGAAATGCCGGTGCCGTAGGCGGCCCCGGCGAGGCCGATCAGCGTGGTCGAGGAGATGTTCGAAGCCAACAGCGCGAGACCGATCACCGGCCAGGTCATCGAACGCGAGGCGAGAAAATAGTCCTCCGCGGTGGCGCGGCGCTTCGAAACGAACAGCCCCAGGGCGATGATGCCGAGGGCATAGACCGCGACGACGGCCAGATCGATGCCGGCAAGCCGCACAGGAAGGTCGGTCATGGAACGCTCCGCGAGGAATCTGGGGCCCGGAGACTGCCGGCGGGCCCGACCGGCAGGCCGATACTGCGACAATGCAATCGATTGTGCATGCTGCGGCGCAGCACGTTTTCGGCCTGTCGTCTTCGGTATCGCACCGCGAACCACGGCGCCCCGCGGCATCGAAAGGCGATATACCCCTTTGTTTAACAATAGAAAACAGGATCGCACATGGCGCCGACGCGGATCCCGCAGGAAAAAGCATCTGGCGCTCAATCTCCGGCCAGTACTTGCAATCGATTGCGCAAACGGATATGACATGCGCCACGCGGGCCGTCGCCCGCGCCCTTTCGGAGGAAATGCCGTCATGCGTCGCCAGCAGAAGCCGTTGCAAGCCCGCTCCGCCCTCTACCGCCCACACGCGCTCGCCTGGGCGCTGTCCTGTGCGATCTTCCTTTCGCTGACGCCGGATCAGGCCGCTGCGCAGGCGCAGGAGACACCGGCCGGGGACAGCGAAGCCGAGGCTGGCGATCTGGACGCGATCGTGGTCACCGCGACCGCCGGCGGCAAATCGAAACTGCGCACCAGCGTGTCCACCAGCAGCGTCACGCCGGACACGATCGAACGCTCGGCGCCGCGCTCGACCGCCGAGATCTTCCGCAACATCCCCGGCGTCCGCTCCGAGTCCACCGGCGGCGAAGGCAACGCCAACATCGCCGTGCGCGGTCTGCCGGTGGCGTCCGGCGGCGCCAAGTTCCTGCAGTTGCAGGAAGACGGCCTGCCGGTGATGGAGTTCGGCGACATCGCCTTCGGCAACGCCGACATCTTCCTGCGCAACGACTGGTCGATCGATCGGATCGAAGCGGTGCGCGGCGGCTCGGCCTCCACATTCGCCAGCAACTCGCCCGGCGGCGTGATCAACTTCATCAGCAACACCGGCGAAGTCCAGGGCGGCGCGGTCGGCCTCACCGCCGGTCTGGATTACGGCAGCCAGCGCCTCGATTTCCGCTACGGCATGCCCTTCGGCGACGGTTGGCGCTTCCACGTCGCCGGCTTCTGGCGGACCGGCGACGGCGTGCGCGACGCCGGCTACACCGCCGAGGAGGGCGGGCAGCTCAAGGCCAATCTGAACCGCGACTTCGAGAACGGTTACGTCCGCTTCCACCTCAAGCGCCTCGACGATCGCGCGATCGCCTACCTGCCGGTGCCCACCCGCGCCACCGGCAGCAACGGCAGCCCGAATCTCGGCACGATCCAGGGCTTCGATCCGGCCCGCGACACCCTGCAGAGCCGTTACTTCCGCACCGACATCGGCCTCGACGGCAACAACCGCCGTCGCCGCACCGACATCGCCGACGGCATGCATCCGGACAGCACCGCGTTCGGTGCGGAGTTCGAATACCGGTTCGGCGACGGCTGGCGGATCAACGAGAAATTCCGCTATGCCGACACCAGCGGCCGTTTCGTCGGCCAGTTCCCGGCCGAGATCGGCAGCGCCGCGGCGATCGCCCCGACCATCGGCGGCGTCGGCGCGACCCTGCGTTACGCCAACGGCCCCAGCGCCGGCCAGGCCTACACGGGCACCGTGGTTCGCACTCATCTGTTCAACACCGAGATCAACGACTTCGGCAACTACGCCAACGATCTCAAGCTCAGCCGCAGCTTCGGCGTCGGCGACGACGGCACGCTGGAAATCGGTGCCGGCTGGTACCGCTCGCGCCAGAACATCGACATGGACTGGGTGTGGAATTCCTATCTGCAGGAACTGCGCGGCGACGGCCGCTCCGCCCTGCTCGACGTCATCAACGCCGGCAGCGTCAATCTGTCCGACAACGGCCTCTACGCCTACGGCGTGCCGTTCTGGGGCAACTGCTGCACCCGCAGCTACAACGCCAAGTACGAGATCGACGCGCCGTATCTGTCGCTGTCGCTGTCGTTGGGCCGGCTCGACATCGATGCCAGCCTGCGCCGCGATCGCGGCGATGCCACCGGCAATTACGCCGGCAGCGTGCAGGTCGCCAACGTGGACGTGGACGGCGACGGCCTGATCTCCGGCCCGGAACTGAGCGTCTCGCAGGTCAACAACGCCGCGGCTTCGCCGGTGGACTACGACTGGAGCTACACCTCGTATTCGGTTGGCGCCAACTACCTCTTCAACGACGATCTGGCCGGTTTCGCCCGGATCAGCCGCGGCGGCCGCGCCAACGCCGACCGCCTGCTGTTCGGCGTGGTCCAGCCCGACGGTTCGGTGCGCGCCCAGGACGCGGTCGATCTGGTCGAGCAGATCGAGGCCGGCCTGAAATGGCGCCGCGGCGGCTTCAGCCTGTTCGCGACCGCGTTCTTCGCCGAGACCGAGGAGCAGAACTTCGAGCTGACCAGCCAGCGCTTCTTCGACCGTGTGTACGAAGCGCGCGGCGTCGAGCTGGAAGCCTCGCTGCGGGTCAACGAGTTCTTCCTCAACGGCGGCCTGACCTGGACCGACGCCGAGATCTCGAAGGACGACATCTCGCCGGCCAACGAAGGCAACACCCCGCGCCGCCAGGCCGATCTGGTGTACCAGCTCACCGCCGGCTACCAGGCCAGCCAATGGACCGTGGGCGCGAACATCCTCGGCACCACCGACGCCTACGCCCAGGACAACAACCAGTTGAAGATGCCGGGCTACACCCAGGTCAACCTGTTCGCGGACTATCGCTTCGCCGACAACTGGGTGATCGGACTGAACGTCAACAACCTGTTCGACGAATTCGGGATCACCGAAGCGGAAGAAGGCGCGATCGTCGCCAGTACGGAGAACATCATCCGCGCGCGTTCGATCCCGGGCCGCACGGCGTCCCTCAGCATCCGCTACGAGTTCTGAGACGGCGGCGGCGCGACCGGGGCAATCCCCTCCGTCCCGGTCGCGCCGTCCGCACCCTGCACGCATGAGCCTCCTCTCCGATCCGCCACACGACGACGGCGCGCCGCGCTCGGATTTCGGAGCCGCGCTCCCGCCCCCGCTGCGCGCCGACGCGCTCGCCCGATGGGATGCGCATGCTCCGCGTCTGCTCGCGGCGCTGTCGTCGCTGTACGCCGACGCTCCCAACCTGGCCGCCGCAAGGTCGCGTCTGATCGCCGGCATGGCCGACTGCGCGGCGCGGCGCGATCCCGCGCTGCGCGCCCTCGATGAGGCGCGCGAACGCGATCCGGGCTGGTTCCTGGCGCAATCGATGTTCGGTTACAGCGCCTACGCCGACCGCTTCGCCGGCGGCCTGCGCGGCGTCGCCGAACGCGTGCCCTATCTACGCGGCTTGGGCGTGCGCTATCTGCATCTGCTGCCGTTCCTGCACGCGCGCGATGGTGACAACGACGGCGGTTTCGCGGTCCACGACTACGACGCGGTCGACCCCGCGCTGGGCAACGACGCCGATCTGCTCGCGCTGACCGCAGCCCTGCGCGAAGCCGGCATTAG
>JBIJAD010000384.1:0-3709 GCA_044345955.1 Lysobacteraceae bacterium | reverse complement strand
TGACCTCCGGTCCGGTGATGATCCAGGTGCTCGAAGGCGAGAATGCTGTCGCGAAGAATCGCGAACTGATGGGCGCGACCAATCCGAAGGACGCGGCGCCGGGCACGATCCGCGCCGATTTCGCCGAAACCATCGACGCCAACGCCGTGCACGGTTCCGATTCGCTCGAGAACGCCGCGATCGAGATCGCGTATTTCTTCAGCGCCACCGAACTGTGCCCGCGCTGAGCCGGCCAACCCAGAGTACGACGTGACCGAGGCCGCGCAAAAACATGCTGTCATGAGGCAGAACCTGCTCGACCTCGATCGCGAGGGCATGGAGCGCTTCTTCGCCGAAACCCTCGGCGAGAAGCGCTACCGCGCCCATCAGATCATGAAGTGGATCCATCACCGTCACGTCACCGGATTTTCGGAGATGACGGACCTGGGCAAGGCGCTGCGCGCCAAGCTCGAGGAACACGCCGAAGTGCGGGTTCCGCAGATCCAGTTCGACAAACCGTCCGAAGACGGCACCCACAAGTGGCTGTTGGGCATGGACGGCAAGAACGCCATCGAGACCGTGTACATCCCCGACAAGGGCCGCGGTACCTTGTGCGTGTCCTCGCAGGTCGGCTGCGCGCTCAACTGCACCTTCTGCTCGACCGCGACCCAGGGCTTCAACCGCAACCTCTCCGCCGCCGAGATCGTCGGTCAGGTGTGGGTCGCGGCCCGTCACCTCGGCAACATCCCGCACAAGCAGCGCAAGCTCACCAATGTCGTGATGATGGGCATGGGCGAGCCCCTCGCGAATTTCGACAACGTCGTGCGCGCGATGAGCGTGATGCGCGACGACCTCGGCTACGGCCTCGCCAACAAACGCGTCACCCTGTCCACCGCCGGCATGGTGCCGATGATCGACCGCCTCGCGGTCGAGAGCGACGTGTCGCTTGCGGTCTCGCTGCACGCGCCGAACGACGCGCTGCGCGACCAACTCGTGCCGCTCAACAGGAAGTACCCGATCGCCGAACTGATGGACGCCTGCGTGCGTTACGCGCTGCGCAAGCGCGGCGAGTCGGTCACATTCGAGTACACCCTGATGAAGGGCGTCAACGACCAGCCCGAGCACGCCCGCGAGCTGGTCCGCCTGCTGCGCGGCTTCGATCGTGCGGTGCAGATGAAGGACGCCGCCAAGGTCAATCTGATTCCGTTCAAGCCCTTCCCCGGCACCCGTTACGAGCGCCCGGACGACGCGACCATCCGCGCCTTCCAGAAGCAGCTCAATCAGGCCGGGATGATCGCGCCGGTGCGGCGCACCCGCGGCGACGACATCGACGCCGCCTGCGGACAGTTGAAGGGACAGGTCGCCGATCGCACCCGGCGCCAGGCCGAATTCCGCAAATCGCTGGAAGCGCGCACGCAGCGCGATTCCGTCGAGCACGACGCCGGCGACGGCGAACCGGGGGCCGCGCATGCGGCGTAAGGCGCCGCCCCCGGCCATGATCGGATACGACGCTCCGGCGAGCGTCGTCAATGCAATGCAGGGACGCTTTGCCTTGGGGAGCATTTCGTGACGAATCCGCACCAGAACGCCCAGAACGCGATGGCCGACACCGTCCGCGGGGTCGGGGAGAAACTGCGACAGGCGCGCATCCGCGCCGCCATGACGCCGGCCGAGGCCGGGACCCGGCTCAAGATTCCGACCCACGTGGTCGAGGCGCTCGAGCGCGAGGACTGGGCCAAGCTCGGTGCGCCGGTGTTCGTTCGCGGCCAGTTGCGCAGCTATGCGAAGCTGCTGGGGCTGCCGGCCGACACCATCGCCGAGAGTCCGGTGGTGCCTACGGCGCGGCCGACCGAACTGACGCCGCGCACCTACACGCCGCGCATGCAGCGGATGGCCGAACAGACCGGCCGTCGCCTGGTCTACGTGCTGATCACCGCGACCATCGCGGTGCCGGTCTGGCTGGCGACCCGTTCGCATCTGGATGCCGGGATCGAGCCGGTGTCGCTGGATACGACCACCGTCCTCAACCTGCCGCAGGGCGAACGCGCCGCAGCGCAACCCGCGATGCGCCCGGCGACCGCACCGGCAGCGGCCGATCAGGCGCCGCTGGTCGCATCGATCACGCCGATGCCCGCGTCCGCGACGCCGCCCGCGTCCGCCGCAGCAGGCGGCGATCTGGTGGTCAGTTTCGCCGGCCAGAGCTGGGTGAAACTGATCGCGCCCGACGGCAGCGTGATCGAAGAGGCGCTGATCCCCGCCGGTCAGCAGCGCAGCTTCACCTCGGGCCAGATCGGCAATGCCGTCCTCGGCAACGCCCAGGCCGTCAGCATCCGTCATCGTGGCCAGGCGCTCGACCTCACGCCCTTCGTCCGCGCGAATGTGGTGCGCTTTACGGTATCCTCTGACGGTTCTCTCCAGCCGGTCGATCGCTGAGGGGTCCCGGCAGCCCGCCGCGGGGCGCATCCTGCGCCCGGCTCGGCGCACCCGGGCCCGCCGCCCTTCCTCCGCCGGAGCGAATGCCGGTACGCGCAGACGCGTTTCCGCCCCGATCCCGCGCGACGACCGCGATGGCGCGTCGCCGGGGATCCGCCCGCAGGTGCGCACGCGACGGCCCGGATTCAGCCGCCGCCTGCTACAAGCTCGCGGCGGCGCGGCGGGAGGCGGCGTCTGCGCTTCCGTATCCCACCACGCACACACTGCCGCACTCTCCGGGACCTTACCGACCCATGGCGATCGACGATCTCCTCGACGAACACGAACAAAGCGAACGCGTCCGCAGTTGGCTGCGGCAGAATGCCTTCGGCCTGATCGGCGGCGTGGCCCTCGGCCTCGGCGCCATCTACGGCTGGTTCTGGTGGAAGGACCAGGGCGAGGCCAAGCGCATGAAGGCGTCCGACAATTACCAGGCCGCGGTCGACAAGATCACCGCCGGCGACCTCAAGGGCGCCCAGGCCAGGGCCGCGGACCTGAAGGACACCGATTTCGCGACCCTCGTCGCCCTCGATCTGGCCAAGGCCCAGGTCGACGGCGGCAAGCGCGACGAGGCCATCGCCACCCTGCGCGCGGTCAAGCCCGCGGAACCGGCGCTCGCCGCCGTGGTCCAGCAGCGACTGGCACGGCTGCTGATCGATGCCGGCAAGGGCGAGGAAGCGCTTACCCTGCTGAAGGATCTGGAAGACCCGATCGCGCTCGAGGTCCGCGGCGACGCCCTGTTCGCGCTCGGCCGCAAGGATCAGGCGCGCGATGCCTACGGCAAGGCCCTCGGCCGCCTCGACGAGGCCGCGCCGCATCGGCGCCTGCTCGAACTGAAGCTGTCGCAGGCCGGCGGTACCCCGCAAAAGCCCGACTCCACTACCTGATCCGTCTCTTGATCCCGCCTCCAGAGTCCGACCGCACGATGAATCCGACCCGGTTTTTTGAAGCAGCGCAGCCGAACGCCGCGCGCCCGCACGCCCCGCGCCCGCATGCGCCGTCCCCGCGCCGCGGCCTCGTCCTGCGTCTCGCCCTGCTGTCCGCTGCGGTGCTGCTGTCCGGCTGCACCACCGTGAAGGGCTGGTTCGACATGGGCGATGCCGAGGAAAAGGCCGCCCGCAATCCGCTCGAACTCACCGAATTCACGCCTTCGACCACGGTATCCCGGATGTGGACGGCCAGCGCCGGCAGCGGCGAACCGCGTCTTGGCGTGACCCAGTCGCCGGCGATCACCGGCGGCCGGGTGTACGCCGCCGCG
>JBIJAD010000383.1:0-3718 GCA_044345955.1 Lysobacteraceae bacterium | reverse complement strand
CGCCGACTGCGAGGGCCGATCGCGACGCGCGCTGATCGATGCGGGCCTGCCGACGCCCGCCCATCGGCGCGATCAGGCGTCCTTGTTGCGATGGCGCATGGCGCGCTGCTTCTCGCGCGCCCAGTCGCGATCGCGGGCAGCGTCGCGTTTGTCGTGGGCCTGCTTGCCCTTGGCGAGGGCGATTTCGAGTTTGACCTTGTTGCCCTTCCAGTACAGCGCGGTCGGGACCAGGGTGTAGCCGTCGCGCTGGATTTTCCCGACCAACTGGTCGATCTCGCGGCGGTGCAGCAGCAGCTTGCGGGTGCGGCGGTCGTTGGCGATGACGTGGGTCGAGGCCTGGATCAGCGGGGTGATCTGGGACCCGTAGAGGTAGACCTCGCCGTCGTTGACCATGGCGTAGGCGTCGCCGATGTTGGCGCGGCCGGCGCGGATCGATTTCAGCTCCCAGCCCTGCAGGGCCATGCCGGTCTCGTAGCGGTGTTCGAGGTGGTACTCGTGCTTCGCGCGCTTGTTCAGGGCGATCGTCTTGACCGGAGGTGCCGCCCGGGCGGGCTTCTCGCCGGCCTTTGGCTTATCCTTTGGCGGTTTTTGCTTGCTCATGCGGCCATTGTCCCCGATGCGGGGCGGGCTGGCGAGCCATCGCAGGATTCCAGCATGCCGGTCATCCAACGCTCCGCCCTGGTCGAACATTCCGCCGCCAAGATGTTTTCGCTGGTCAACGACATCGCCGCCTATCCGCGGCGTTTCGACTGGTGCGAGGCCGCGCAGGTGCTGGAGGCGGGCGAGGACCGGATGTTGGCGCGGCTGGACCTGGGGTTCGGCGGCCTGCGCACCTGGTTCACCACGGAGAACACGCTGGCGCCGCCGCATCACATCGACATGGTGCTGCGCGACGGCCCGTTCCGGAAACTCGGCGGCCGCTGGCAGTTCCATGCCCTGGACGAATCCGCCTGCAAGGTCACGCTGACTCTCGATTTCGAGCCGAATTCGAAGCTGTTGGGGCCGGCGTTCGCGCTGGGGTTCCAGAGCCTGGCCGACCGCATGGTCGACGACTTCGTGCATGTGGCCGATCGCGGGGACGACTGAGTGGACGGCAGCCGGCTGCAGGTGGCACTGGTCCGGGCCTGGCCGCGGCGCCATGCGCAGTTGGCGCTGACGCTGCCCGCAGGTGCGACGGTGGCCGATGCGCTGGCGGAGGCCGCTCGGGCCGACCCGGGCTGGCAGTCGCCGGAGTGGGTCGGGGTCGCGATTTACGGAGAAAAGGTCGAGAGCGTACACCCGCTGCGCGACGGCGACCGTCTCGAATTGCTGCGGCCTCTGCTGATCGATCCGAAGGAGGCGCGGCGACGGCGGGTCAAACCGCGCGGCGGCTGATCGCGCAGCAGATGATCGAAAGAAAAACGCCGGCTCAGCGCCGGCGTTTCTTGTCGTCCTTGGCCAGGTTCGGTCCGAACTGGCGGCGCGCGTTCTGCGCGAGGGCGTCATCCTGCTCGGGGAAGTAATCGCCTTCCCAGCGGGTCACTGCGCCGTTTTCGAAGAACACCGTGAAATTCTTGATCTCGGTGGTGCCGCGGCGGTCGATGCGCTGGGTGGCGGTGTAATCCCAGCGGTTCTGGTTGAACGGGTCGGTGATCGACGGTGTGCCGAGCAGTGCCATCACGTCCTGCTTGGTCATCCCGGCCTGCAACTGGTCGATCGCGTTCTTGTCGAGCAGATTGCCCTGATAGATCGGCTGCCTGTAGATCACGCCGCAACCGGCGGTCGCGATGGCGACGCCGAGGACGAGCAGGATGGTGCGGAGGGTGCGGCGGGTGATCCTGGGCGGAATGATCTTGGGCATGCGCGGGCCGGCGGAGGAAGGGGTGTCGCGGGCGCCGATGATACACTGTCCGCCGGCATCGCCGTCAGTCGGCAGGTCGCCGTTCATGACGGGTTGGAAGCTCCTGTCCTCCGCAAACTCGGCCTGAAAGTGACCCACCCGCGGATGCGGATCCTCGAACTGCTCGAGCACACCCGCCCGCGGCACATGACCGCTGAAGACATCTATCGCAAGCTGGTGGAGGAGGGCGATGAGATCGGCCTCGCCACCGTCTACCGCGTGCTGACCCAGTTCGAGGCCGCCGGACTCGTGCTCAAGCACAATTTCGAGGGCGGCCATGCGGTCTACGAACTGGACCGCGGCGATCATCACGACCATATGGTCGATATCGACACCGGCAAGATCATCGAGTTCGAAAGCCCGGAGATCGAGGAACTGCAGCACCGGATCGCGGCCGAATACGGCTACGAGATCGAGGCGCACGCCCTGGTGCTGTACGTGCGCAAGAAGAAGTAGGGTGGACCTTGGCCTGAGGTCTCCCCACGTTTTTCTGCAGGAAATCTCGCGGAACATGCGCTCGCGTTGCCGTGCGCCAGCCGCGAGGCTTTTTCTTTTCACAAGAAAAGAAAAGTAACTCGCTCGCGGCAGCGAGCGAAACCAAGGGCCGAGAGGAAAGCCTCAACGATCGCTGCCGTCGAATCGATCAACAGCAGATTCCTCGCCGATGGCTCGGGATGACAGAAGGTTGTCGAATCGGTCTAACCCATTGACCTATCGCAGAAAAATGTGGGGAGAGGTCAGGCTTGGGCCCGCCATTGCGACTTGTCGGTTGGCGCTTTCATTGATCGAAGCGGTTTCGTTCATCGCCCGACGCGATCGGCCAAGTCGCAATGTCGGGCCATGACCCGACCTACGCCACCCCGTCCAGCAGCCGCTTCGCCGCCGCGCGCGCTTCCTTGCTGACTTCCACCCCGCCCAGCATCCGCGCCAGTTCTTCCTGGCGCTCCTTCGGGCCGAGTTTCCGCACTGCGCTCTGGGTCATGCCACCGGCTTCGGCCTTGCTGACGCGGTAATGGGCGTGGCCCTGGGCCGCGACCTGGGGCTGGTGAGTGACGCACAGCACCTGACGGGTTTCGCCGAGGGCGCGCAGTTTCTGGCCGACGATTTCGGCGACCGCGCCGCCGATGCCGGAATCGACCTCGTCGAAGACCATGGTCGGCACCGCGTCCAGGCCCAACGCCGCGACCTCGATCGCCAGCGAGATCCGCGACAGTTCGCCGCCGGAGGCGACCTTGCGCAGGGGGCGCGGCGGCTGGCCGGCATTGGCCGACACCAGGAATTCGACCCGTTCCGCGCCCAGCGGGTCCGGCCGGCCGGGCTCGACCGGCTCCAGCGCGACCTCGAAACGGCCGCCGCCCATGCCCAGCTCGCCCATCAGCGCCCCGACCCCCGCCGACAGATTGCCGGCGGCCCGGCCGCGGGCGGCGCTCAGCGCAGCCGCGGCTTCGGCCCAGCGGGCGGTGGCGGCGGCGATTTCGGTGTCGAGAGCGGCGAGGCGGGCGCCGGCATTGCGCAGGCCGTCGAGTTCTGCGGCGAGCCGCTCGCGGACTTCGTGCAGGGCTTCGGGGGCGACCCGGTGCTTGCGGCCGAGATCGTGCAGCCGGCCGATCCGGTCTTCCAGCGCCTCGAAGCGGTCCGGATCGAGATCGAGATCGTCGCGGATACGCTGCAGCAGCCGGGTGGCTTCGTCGATCTGGATCGCGGCGGCATCGAGCATGCCTTCGACCTCCGCCAGCCGCGGTTCGTCGTCGCGCGCGCGACCGAGGTCGTGCTGCAGCGAGCGGAGGGTCTGCAGCGGCGAAGGCGCGTTGTCGCCTTCGAGCGTGGCCAGGCTGCGTT